>CBDUXW010000017.1:0-15380 GCA_965371275.1 uncultured bacterium
CTCCGCCAGGAACCCGTTCATCTTACTCCGCCGCTAGCTGACGAGTGGCGGCGGCGGCGGGGTCATCTCTGCCAGCGCTTCGGTGAAGGACCCCATGTCCTTGATTACGTCGCCGACGAGGCAGTCGATCAGGGCGCCGCGGTGCTCCGGGAAGCGCTTGACGAAGCGGCCAAAGCTGAACACCGGGTCGTAGAAGGCATAGATCAGCCGATGAATCACATCGACTCCGGAAACGAGCCCAGCCTCGAAGCGGCCGATGTTTGCTGCCGAGAGGTCGTTGGACTCGAGCGCCTCATGAAGGCAGTCGGCGGCCAGCTCCGCGGAGGCCAGGGCGAGAAACAGGCCCGAGGAATAGATCGGATCGAGGAAAGCCCGGGCGTCGCCGATCATCACCCAGCCGTCTCCGCAGGTTGGCCGGTTGACGTAGGCAAGCCGTCGCATGGAGCGAACTGGTCCGAGGCGCTCGGCCGCCGCCAGTTTCTCGTGCAGCGACGCACAACTCTCGACGTGACGCTCGAACACCAGGGCGCTGTCCGCGGTTTCAGAGACCATGTGCTCGGGGTTGCCCACGATGCCGACACTGACGACGTCATCGGGAAGCGGGATGTGCCAGAACCAGCCACCGTCGTGCGTCGCGAAGATGGTCGTTTCTCCGGCATCAACTCCGTCCGCCAGCTCGCCGCCTCGGTAGTACGACCACAGTGAGCTCTTGTCGAGCCCCGGAACAGGGGACTTGAGGCCGAGCTGGGTGCCGATGACCGTAGTACGACCGGAGGCGTCGACCACGGCGCGCGCACGCACCTCGTACGACACGCTGTCGGCCGATCGAATCACAACGCCGGTGGCACGCTCACCCTCGAACAGAACGTTGGCCACCCGGGCTGCCGTTCGCACCTCGACACCGCTGTCGATGGCGTTCTCCAGGCACATCTGATCGAACTCCGAGCGGTCCACTTGCCAGGTTCGGGCACGGTCTCCTTCGATCGTTTCTGAGAAGTAAAATGCGTCAGATTCGCGCCCGGATGCGGAAACGAAGCGAACGCTGCGCTTCACCGGAAAGTGCGATGCTCTGAGCTTGGCGAGCAGTCCGAGTCGATCGAGCGTCTCGTAGGTGTGAGGAATGAGCGACTCGCCGACGTGGTAGCGCGGGAACGTGGAGCTCTCCAGCACGAGACAGCAGTGACCTTGTCGCCCCAGGATTGTCGCGAGCGCACAGCCGGAGGGTCCACCACCGATGACGACGACGTCGAACTCAGTATCGGTTGTCTGCGACTCGTGCATCGTGACTCCAGGTCGGACGCTCAGCGATGGCCTCGTCGCCGGCCGCCAGGCCGGTCACGAATAGCGCACCGCCCGATGCTCCGGAAGATAGAACTCTCGGACGAAGCGGTCGACGCGCAGCAGCCCCTCTCGCGTGACGGTCAGTCTCGGGCCTTCGACCGCCACGTGTCCTCGGCTCACGAGGCGTGAGAGCGGTGCCGCGAAGCGCTGTGTGACGTCGACGCCGAACTTGCTCCGCAAACTCTCGACGTCGACGCCGCCGAGCTTGAGCTGCAGGATCAGCTCTCGCACCAGGCGCTCTTCGTCGCTCAAGGCGTAGGCCCGGCCGAGAGGCAGACGGCCGGCCTCCAGCTCTTTCAGATAGGGCTCGAGGGCAGAGATATTCTGGTGGTGCACCCCCGAAACATACGAGAACGAAGCCACCCCGAGGCCGACGACGTCGGCGCCCCGGTACTGCTCCTCCTGGTACACGAATCGGTGCCGATCAGGGTCGCGAACCGCCGCGTACGCACTGCGCACGGTGTAGCCGCACGCCTCGAGTCGCTCGAAGGCCGCAGCGAGGCGCCGCCGCTTGGTGTCCCAAGAGTCCAGCTCGCCGGCAAGCGTGCCATCGGCGAGATTCCGGTAAAGAGGCGTGTTCAGCGGGATCTCGAGCTGGTACATGGTGACGCTGTCGGGCGCCAGCTCGATGATGCGATCGAGGCTGGCAAAGAAGGAAGCGTCGGTCTCGCCGACGAGGCCGACCATGAGGTCGACGTTGGCGATGTCGAAACCGACCCGCTGGATTGCCGCGTAGGCGCGTTCGACGTCCTCAACCAGGTGAACCCGGCCGCTTTGCCCTAAGACCTCGTCATCGAGCTGCTGCACGCCGAGGCTGAGCCTCGTCACGCCGTTGTCACCGAGGATGAGAAGCTTCTCTCGCGTTACCGTCTGTGGCGCGCACTCGAACGTCACTTCGCGGACGCTGTCCCACGGCATGAGGGCGCGAAGCCTCGTCAGCAGCGACTGGATTTGCTTGGCCGGCAGTATCGACGGCGTGCCGCCGCCGAAGTACACGAACTGCGGCTCACGCCCGGCCAGGGCGCCGCTCGCTGCGTACAATGCCGCTTCCGTCAGCAGAGCGTCGAGGTAGGCGCCGATCCGGTCGCGAGGGGTTTCGGCGTAGGCGAGGAAGTAGCAGTAGGGGCAACGCTTCACGCAGAAGGGAACGTGAACATACAAACCGAGCGGCACCTCGCTCGAGGGGTCGGGAGTCCGACTCAGCGACTCGACGTAGCGCGGAATCTGATCGGGTGTCCACACGGAAAACGGTGGATAGGTCGAGACGAAGTAGCTACCTTCGAGCGGCTCGTGCCCCTCTGGCTCAACACCGGTCTGGGCTGCGCGATGGCTCACAAGCGAGTAACGGGGGAGAGAAGAAGCGGAGAAGAAGATACAAGTATCTTTTTTCGGATGCAACAATTGGCTGGGACGCAGGGATTCGAACCCCGATTATGCGGACCAGAACCGCATGTCCTGCCAATTGGACGACGTCCCAGCCTGGACTCGAAAGTCTAGCAGGGCACGGCCTGTTGGGCTTCGATAAGCATGATCGCAATCACAACGAATCGTGCTATCGAGTGGCGGTACGGCTCGATCTTCGCCATCATCTGAGAGTGCGCACCCCGAAGGTCCTTGTCGATACGAACAACCTGCGGGTCGACCTGTGCTTGCTGTACCTCTTGCTCGCCGCCGCAGGGCTCTCGCCGGCGGCAGGCGCGGCGGCCCAGGCGCGCCCCGGCCAGGTGGCCGGGAGCGTCGTGGACTTCGACGGCACGCCGCTTCCCGGGATCGCCGTGCGGCTGGAGGGGCCGTTTCCGCAAAACACCAGCCGCGAGATGATGGCCGATAGCAACGCCCGTTTCCTGTTTCGCGAAACGCCGCCGGGACGCTACCGACTGGCGATCGAGCTCCCCGGCGTCGACGCCGGCAGCGATCTCGACGTTACCGTGAGGGCGGGGGCGCGTGTCGAAACAACGCTGGTGCTGAACCTTCTGGGGACCACGATCAACGTCATCGTGCGGGTCCAGGCGCCGCCGGTTGAAGACGCCGATCTCTCGGATCCGGAGTCGACCGCAGGGCAGCGAATCGTGCCGGGAACGACGATCAACCGGCTTCCCCTGGCGGCGGAACAGGCCATGGAAGTGCTGCCGCTGATGCCCACGGTGATCCGCTCCGACAGCGGCCAGTTGGCCATCGACGGCGCCTTGCCGACTGATTCGGTGATGCTCTTCAACGGCGTCGACCTGATGGATCCGTACTCGGGCGAATACAGGGTCCGCTTGCCGCTCGAGTCCGTCGATCGCGTCGACCTGTTTACCGGGGTGACGCCGTCACAGTACGGCGACACGACGGGCGCCGTCGTCGACATCAGTACGTTGCCCGGCGGCGAGAGCTGGGAGTGGGGCGTTGCCAGCTTCTTCCCGCGGCCGCGGTTTCAGGACGGCACGATACAGGGCATCGGCAACGCCTCGCCCCGATTGCGCGTATCCGGTCCGATCAAGCCTGGAGAGATGTACGTCGCCGTTTCCGGCGAGTATCACTTCGATCGCATCAACGTGGAGGACGTTCCGGGCAATCCGTCACAGGATCACGTCAAGGTGCAAGGGTGGAATGCTACCGCCCAGGTCGACTGGCGCCCCAGCGACCAGCACAGCGTCACGGTTTCGGGCCTGCTGTTCCCGCAGTACGACGAGTTCGTGGGCCTCGACGGGCTTACACCACCTGAGGCGACCTTCAACGTCGAGCGCGACGCCGAGGCGCTGCTCGCCAGGCACACCTATCGAGTCGACCGCAACCACTCGCTCGAAACCATGATCCAGTTCAACCGCATCGGCATCCGTTCGGTTCCGCAGGGAACGGCGCCGTACGAGGTCCTGACCGACGGGTTCGGCGGCAACCAGTTTCACCGTGAAGACCGGCAGACGAGCCACACGCAGTTTCAGATGAACTACACGCGCCGGCCGGAGGTCATCGAGAAGGATTCACATCTGATCCAGGTCGGCGTCGATTTTCATCGTCTCCATCTCAGCGGCGACTTTGCCAACGACACGATTCTGGTGCGGGGTGTGGACGACCGGCTGCTGCAGAGGGTCGATTTCACAGACTCGCCGCTGCTGTCGTACAGCAAGTACGAGTGGGCCGGTTACTTCCAAGACCGCTGGAGCCACGGCGACGGATTCTGGTGCGACCTCGGGCTGCGCCTTTCGGGAGACAGTTTTACCGATACACCGGTTCGAATCGGGCCGCGGATCGCGCTCGCATGGGATCCCGTGGGCGATCGCCGCACGCTGCTGAAGGTCGGCGCCGGAATCATGTACCGCCGGGTCTACCTGGGGGAGATTCTCTGGGAAGACCTGCCGGTTCGCCTCGAGACCACGTTCTCAGCAGACGGCAGCGCAACCGTGGCGCCCCTCGTACCGGTTCGCGACGAAGAGATCTCGGCGCCCCGCACAATCTTGTTCACGGGCGACTTCAGCCATCGACTCGAGTCGGGCTGGCTTTTTCGCACCAAATTTTCGCATCGCAGCGGTAGGAACAACATCATTGCCGAACGTGTCGAATCGTCCGGTGTCGCCTTCGAAGGCGACGATCCATTGTCGTTCTTTGCCCGGAATCCGACCATCGAGACGGGGTCGCTGTTCCTGTCGAATGCCGGCGAGTCGACCTCCTGGAGCCTCGAGGTCACCGCCGCCAAGCGGATCACCTCCGGCGGCGAGCTGGTGGTGTCGTACGTTCGTGCTTCCAGCGTCGGCGACCTGAACGACTTCACGATCATGTCCGGCGATGCGCCGGACCCCATCATCCGGGAAAACCGCCGGGGGAAGCGCGCTCTCGACGTGCCCCACCGCATTCTGGCGTGGGCGACGATCAACCTGCCGGCTGACGTTCAGCTCGCCCCGGTGTTCGAGTGGAGGTCAGGCTTCCCCTACAGCGCTTTGGCTGAAGACCAGTCGTACTTCAGCGACCCCAACACCGAGCGTTTTCCGAACTTCTTTTCGATCGACCTGCAGGCGACGAAGGGTTTCACGATACGCGGTGTGTACGTGGTCGGCGGTGTGAAGCTGACCAACATCACCAGCCACGACAACCCGCGTCAGGTGATCGCCAACGTTGCCGACCCGGCTTTCAGGGCGTTCCGCAACACCGTCCCGTTCCGGGTGCGCGCAAAATTCTCATTCAGCTTTTAGCGTACCCGGATTTGAGCAGAACCGACCAAGGACTGACCCCGTTTTGACGGACTACGGCCCCCGCGTCACGAACACCGGCTGCACCCAGGCGCGCCACCCGCCGGAGTCCTTGACCACCGCGCGCACGTAGATCTCGGGGCCGGCTCGAGCGCCCGGGCCTTGACGGCGATCCAACCGCGACCGGGATTGGAGTGCTGCCGGCCGTACTCCTGAAAAATGTGGGCGTCGTCGACGGCAACGCCGTCGATCCGTTTGCCGCGGGTCAGCAGGTAGTCCCAGACCGCCTCGATGCCTAGCGAGTCGCCGCCACCGTCGTTGTGAACGGTGGGATGGCCGTTGTAGATGTCGAGCAGGCGGTCGTTTTCAACCTGGGCGAGCTCCTCGGCGCCGAACGCCCAGGCGAAGTTGGGGTGGTTGATGTGCGGCACACCCTCGACCTCACGGATGGCGTCGACGTTGCGCTGTATCGTGGCCGCCGGCGATCAAGATGAACTCGTCGGTCACCAGACAGGCGTAATGCTCGGGCGCCGTGAGCACGTTGTGATCGGACAGCACGAGGTGACGTCGTTTTATTTTCCACTACTGGTTGCCACCCAGTACATAGCGTGGCACAGTACCAGTACTGTACGAAACACAGTACCGGTGAATCACGCATGGTCAGAGTCCTGAAACGAGCAGAGAAGGCGGCGCCGAAGCAACGGGAGGATTGGCTCGCGCAGGTGCGCCGCGGGCTGCTGGAGCTCTGCGTGCTGGCGTTGATCAACCGAACGTCGACGTACGGCTACGAGATCGTTACGCAGCTATCGCGATCGCCACACCTCGCTGCCGGGGAGGGCACGGTGTATCCGCTGCTGCGGCGGCTGCGTCGCGACGGTTTCTTGAATACGAAGTGGATCGAGTCGGATGCCGGTCCGCCGCGTCAGTACTACGAGTTGACCGCGGAGGGCCGGGTACGACTCAAAACGCTCCACGCCGACTGGGCTTCCATCGTCGACGCAGTGCAGCTCAATCTGGAGCCGGAGAGTCCCCAATGAGTGACAGCAGCCACCCCGTAATCGACCGCTACCTCACCAGCTTTTCCAAAGAGCTTGTCGACCTGCCGGAGCCGGAGCGCAGCGAGGTCATCGGCGAGATCCGCAATCACGCCGCCGAGGCGATTCAGGCGGGGGAAGAACCAGCCACCGTACTCGAGCGGTTCGGCGATCCGCGACAGCTGGCGCAGGCGTACAAGGTGGAGCTGACGCTCGAGGGCTCGCGATTCGCCTTGCCGCAGCTGTCTCGCTTTGCGCGGCCGCTGCGCCGCGTGGCCCGCGTGTTCGCGATCCTCGGCCTGCTGGCCGTTACCAGCATTACGGCCTTCGTCGTGATCATCGTGCTCGGGGCGTTGACGCTCGCCCTCACCGCCGGCGGTGTGGCGGCAGGCGTGGCCGGGCTTCTGTCGCTGGTGACGCCCGGGACGCTGATCACGTCGACGCTGGACATCCCTCACACCATCAGCGAGCTGTTGGCCATCGCGGCCGGCGTGGCGATGACGTGTGGGGGTGTGTTCTCGGGCGCCGTGCTGTTTCTCTACGCGAGGATGGTAGCGCGGGCGTTTCGCCGCAAGATCGGGGACCTGCGGTCGGTGCCTGCTTGAGGGCGTAGGAGACGCTCGATTTCGTACTCCAGCGACTTGCTATCGGCGATGTTCGTCACCGATACTGTGCTCATACTGGTAGCTTCTCAGGCGTGGGATGCCCTCAACGTTCGGGCGTGGAAACCATCGTGAAAAAACTCTTGAATGTGATCGTCCTTGCGGGCTTCGGCCTCCTCATGGCCGAACGTCCGGCGCATGCGTACCTCGATGCCGGGACGGGGAGCATGATTCTCCAGGTCTTGCTCGGAGGGGTCGCCGGAGGCGTGGTTATCTTCAGGCTGTACTGGCGCCGGTTCCTGGCGCTGTTCTCGAGTCGTCGCGCCGACGGCGACAGCCTCGACACGCCGCAGACGTAGTCACCGGTAGCCTGTCGGCTCGTGACCGAACCCTATGAATTCGGGTCGTTTCGGGATCGAAATGCCCGGGTTTTCACGCGCGACGGCGCGGTGTTCCGCGGTCTCAACGCGCAAGCGAGTGCCGAGTGGGACGCACTTGCTGAAACACGGTTCTTCCGTCGCTTCTCCGCCGATGGTCGCCTCGTGGCGACGGAGAAGGTCGACGCGCCCGCCGCAACGAACGACACCGAGCGATGGGTCTCGTTTCTTCGCCACGAACGGATCCCGTTCGTCTCCTATCCGTACGAGTGGTGTTTCGGCATGCTCAAGGCAGCCGCGCTGCTCCAGCTCGATCTGCTGCTCGCGGCCCTCGACGAAGAGATGATCCTCAAGGACTCTTCCGCCTTCAACGTTCAATGGGTCGGCGCGGAGCCGGTGTTCATCGACATTGCGTCGTTCGAACGGCTCTCCCCCGGAGCCCCCTGGGTCGGCTACCGGCAGTTCTGCGAGATGTTCCTGTGTCCGCTGATGTTGCAGGCGTACAAGGATGTTTCGTTCAACGCGCGGATGCGGGGCAACATCGACGGAATCGGACCTCCTGAGTGCGCCCGCCTGTTCTCGCTTCGCGATCTACTCCGCCCGGGCGTGCTGAAGCACATTTTCCTGCAGGCGAAGCTCGAGGCTCGCTATGCCGACACCGACCGCGATGTGCGCGACGATCTTCGCAAGGCCGGGTTTGCCAAGGAGCTCATCGTCGCCAACGTGAGGGGACTGCGTAAGCTCGTAACGCGCATGGATTGGCGGCGCCGCGAATCTGAGTGGTCGGATTACGTCGACTGCGGCCACTACGAGCTTGCTGACCAGCAACGAAAGCTCGACTTCGTGCGCGAAGCGGTGAGCGCGAAGCCACGGCGTCTGGTCTGGGATCTCGGCTGCAACACCGGGACGTTCTCGCGCCTCGCGGCCGAGAGCGCCGACTACGTGGTCGCCCAAGACGGCGACCATCTGGCCATCGAGCGGTTTTGGCGCGACTTGTCCGCCGAGGGCAACCGCAAAATCTTGCCTCTGGTCAACAATCTGGCCGATCCGTCGCCCGCCCTCGGCTGGCGCGGTCGCGAGCGCAAAGCGCTCGAGCAGCGTGGCACGCCGGATCTGGTCATGTGCCTCGCACTCATCCACCACATGGTCATCACGGCCAACGTGCCGATGCGGGAGTTCGTCGATTGGCTGGTCAGCTTGGGTGGTGACCTGATCATCGAATTCGTCACCAAAGACGATCCGATGGTGAAGACACTGCTGCGCAACAAGCACGACAACTACGACGATTACGATCTCGAGTTCTTCGAAAAATGCCTGGGCGAAAGCTTTGAGATCGGGCGGCGAGAGCCCCTGTGTGAGGGGCGGAGAATCATGTATTACGCCCTGGCTCGCGGCTAGAGTCAGATCCGGGCTGGGTCCCGGCGGCCTGATTCACCCCGCCCTCGACCGGTTATCGGTTGCAGGCCGCTAGTCGCGCTCGCCGGACGTACGCCAGGCGTAGTCGCCTATGATCACGCCCCTCTTCGGCCCCTCGGGCCCGTCGGCCGACCACAGCGGATGGGCGAAAATCTCGACGCGCACCAAGCCGTCTTCGGCGGGCTCGACTTCGTACTCGAGGACGAGCCAGGAATCGTCGGCCAGTTCGACACTCTCGACTTCCACGTCGTTCACAACGATGCGCACTGTCTGCGGAAAGGGTGCGCCGGAACGTATCGGCAGCGTCAACGCCGTCGCGTCGGATGGCCCGTAGATCGCCACCCGACGGCTGCCCCACCGGAAGTGATTCCCGGTGGCGTCGATCCGGGCGGGGCCCAAGCCGGCGGCGGGGTGCGCTTGAATCCCGGGCGGGTCGATGTGAATTGCGAACACACTGACGCCGAGCTCGCGCATGTCCGACGATCCCTCGATCACATCCGCCGGAACGAAGGTCCGGTCGACCCTGATCGTGAGCTCGATGAGCGGTGCAGAGCCGAGCTGTTCCTTGGTGAGCGGGATGATCCGCGTGTAGTCGTGGTCGGTATCCACCCGAAACCGATCGACAGACTCGCCGTCGACGTCGATCGTTACCTGCTGTGGCTCGTCGAGAAGCTCGGGTCGGCCGGATAGCTGCACGTAGAGAGTCGCGTCTCGTCCGGGGCTGGCCAACGTCGCGACGGCCTCCTGAGATGTCCACCGACGTCCTCGGGATTCGGGGTTCTCGCGGGTGTGAAAGCCGGCGCCGTAGGTGACCTGGGAGGAGCCGAGCGCCCCCGGAAGGATCTCGAACTGGGGCGATCGATCGAGCTCGCTGCCGCCGTCGCCGGCCACAGGGAGACGCTGACCATCTCGTGCCGATTCCAGTGACACTCGGACCCGCGTTGTTCCCAGGTCGGCGTGGGTTGGAATCCAGGTGGTTCGCGTGTACACCACGTCGCCTGTCGAGCTCCAAGACGACATCGGAACCGGGGGCACATGGTGGTCCTGCCATTTCTCGGCGCCGCCGGCGCCGAGGAACTCGACCAGCACCCGGTCGTCAGGCGCGAAGGCTTCGCCACGGTCTCCGGGCGTGAAGCGGTAGGTCACAGCAACGGTCTCGCCGCGGCGGGCAAAGCCGGGGTCGATCGAGACGGCCACCGATGCGACAGGGGCTTGCGCGCACGCCTGAGCAACGATCATTGCGACGCCGATCACCGTACAGCGCTCGATCGCTGCGTACACGCGCCCGCCCCGTGGATGTCTTTGTGTGTTCTCGGTCTGCACCGGTTGCCCCCGCACTTGCTCCGCCCGCGAGGGGGAGCGACGATCGCTTATACTATCAATCGTGTTCACCGGCGCGGACGCCCCACGCTGCCTGAGCCAGAAGCGTTTGCGCGTCGCCGACGAGACCCTGCCGGCTCGGGCGGGCCGGAAGCCGAGGAATCCTCTTTAAACCGTGAATCCTGAGCCCGATCACAGCGCCCTAAACCGCGTGCTCGACATCATGACCTTGGTGGCGCTCGCCGTCGCCTATCCGGTTTTCGGCGTCGTGTCACGGAGCCCCGAGTTTTTCGTCGCCCGCAACAGCACCCTCGGAAATCTCCTGGCCATCGTGGCGGCGATCTGCGTCGGCTTGCCCCTGTTGATCGCATTCGTCGGTTTCGTGGCGAGCAGGATCGACGTTCGGCTTGGCACCGTGGTGCACTATGCGGCATTCGGTCTGCTGTCGATGGCGCTGTTTCTGCCTTGGGTCAAGCGCGTCGAGATCCTCGGTACGTTGCCGATATTGGGTCTGGCCTTGCTTCTCGGGGTCGCCGCGTCGATCGGTCATTACCGCTCCGCGACGTTGCGGTCGTATGTCTCGGTGCTTGCCGTCAGCATCGTCATCGTGCCGGCCGTCTTCCTGTGGAATCCCGGGGTCCGAAACGCGTTCGTACGCGTCGACGTAACGTTGGACGCCCCGGAAATTTCCAAGACACCGCCGATCGTGTTCGTCGTTCTCGACGAGTTTCCTCTCAGCTCGCTGCTCGACGAGAACTATCAAATCGACGCAGGCCGTTATCCGAACTTCGCCGAGCTGGCCGCGGGATCGTACTGGTTCCGCAATGCAACCAGCGTTTCGGCGAACACGATGTACTCCGTTCCCGCCATCGTGTCGGGACGCTACCCGCTGGAGCCGGACGCGGTTCCGACGCTGCGCTACTACCCGAACAACCTGTTCACGATGTTGCGTGGGGCCTACGACATGACGGTTTTCGGGCGCTTCCTGCAACTCTGTCCCGCCGATGAGTGCCGCCATGACCTGGCGATGCCGGGCGATACGCTCGGTGCGCTGATCGCCGACCTGACCGTCGTGTACCAGCATGTGCTGGCGCCGGAGGCCTGGGTCGCACGCCTCCCGCCCATTGCCGGTGACTGGTTGGGTTTCGCGCGACAGCGGCGATTCCACGAGGAGGACGGTGAGCTGCTCCGCAACGAGCAAGGGTCGGAGTTCGATCGTTTCATTCGAACGATCGACCGCACGCCGGACCCGAGCCTGTACTTCCTTCACACGTTGTTGCCGCACATGCCCTTCCATTACGTGCCTTCGGGGAAACAGTACATAGCCGCCGACTACCAACGCTGGCAGGAGCGAGGCGAGGATCTGTTCACGCTAGCAGACGCCGGGCAAGCCAACGCGCTACACCAGCGGCACCTGCTGCAGGTCGGCTTTGTCGACCTGCTCGTAGGGCGGCTGATCGATCGCCTCGAATCGCTCGGGATCTACGATGACGCGCTAATCATCGTAACGGCGGATCATGGAACGAGCTTTCGCGAGGGCCAGCGTCGGAGATCCCTCACCGAGGGGAACGTCGGCGACATCGCGCTGGTGCCTTTGTTGGTAAAGCTTCCCGGTCAGGAGCAGGGTTTCGTCAGTGACCGGAAAGTGGAGGTCGTGGATATCATCCCCAGCATCGCGTCGGTCTTGTCGTTCGAGATGCCCTACCCGGTACACGGTCGCTCGTTGTTGGACTTCGACCTGCCCGAGCGCGCCAGCCGCAGCGCCGTTGTTCGCAACGCCACGACGATCGGTTTCGAGAGCATCGACGGTGTCGTCGACAACGGCTATATCGGCTGGGAGAGAAAACTGGACGAGTTCGGATCCGGATCGAACGAAGGGCTCTTCGAGCTCGGCTCGTGGGACGATTTGGTCGGCAAGAGCGTGTCCAGCGTTGCAGCGGGACGTCGCTCGAGGCTGTTGCTGGAGGTTTCCGACCTGCGCGACTTCGACGATGTCGACCTGTCCGCGGATGTCCTGCCGCTGTACATCCACGGTGAGCTTCACCGCGGTGAGCCTCGTCCGGTCGAGCTCGCCATCGCCTTGAACGGCATCATCGCGGCGACCACCGTGTCCTACATGGAGCACGGTCGGTGGACGGTTGCCAGCGCGCTATCCGAGCGCTACCTCCAAGACGGCTCGAACGAGGTGGTTGCGTATCTCATCGGTGAGAGGCGCGGAGCTCCGAATCTGCGATCGATGGCGACGCAGTGAGCTAAGCGCGCTCCGACACGTCGATCGCGATGGTCTGGCTGTTCTGGCTGCCGGTGTCGCCGCCCTCCGTCGAGACGCCGGCCAAGTCGGTGTGCAGCGCCCACCACTCGCGTGCGTGGCGCTGGGTCCAGGTGCCCGCGTCCTTCAACTGTCCCAGCTGTTCGCCCATCGCCCGGGCGCTCTGCGGGCGTCCGCCCGGGTCCTTCTCCAGACACGACAGGATGAGCCGCTCGAGATCCGCCGGCACGTAGGTTTCGACGCGGGCCGAGGGTGGCTCGGGAGCTTCGGTGAGTTGCTTGGTCAGAATCGGCATCGGATCGTCGCCCGGAAACATGTTGGTTCCGGTGAGCAGGAAGTAGCCGACGGCGCCGAGCGCGTACACATCGACGCGGGCGTCGACGTCGTTGCTTGCCTGGATGGTTTCCGGCGCCAGGTAGTGGGGCGTGCCGGAAAACGTGCCGGCCTGGGTAAGCTGTGCGTCGCCGGTGACGCCGAGCTCCTTGACGATCCCGAAATCGACCACCTTGACGACGTCATACTCGCCGCCGCGGTCGCACAGCATGAGGTTCGCCGGCTTGATGTCGCGGTGGATGAGGGAAATTCCGTGAGCTTCGGCGAGCGAGCCGCAGGCTTGCGTGAGGATGTGGATGATGCGGTCCGGCGGTAGCGCGCCGGTTTGATCGACCAGATCCTGCAAGTCGATGCCGTGCAGGTATTCCATGGCGTAGTAGAAGATGTCGTCGGGTGTGCGGCCGAAGTCGTAGATGGCGATGGTGTTGGGGTGGGTGAGCTGGGAGGTGAGCTGCACCTCACGTTCGAAGCGCGCGATGTCCTTCTCCTCGGCGCGGTCGGGGCGTAGCAACTTCACCGCCGTCGGGCGTCGCAACATGGCGTGCCGGGCCCGGTGTACCTCGCCCATGCCGCCCTCGCCGATCTTCTTCTCGAGGGTGTATTGGCCGAGCTGGCGTGCCTCGAGCACGGCCTCTGTGACCTGGCGTCCGAGCCGTGAGATGACGACGGACTCGAACATCATCGCCACGCCGGCGATGCCGAGCAGTCCGAACAGGATGTTCTGGATCGTCTTGAGGCGGTTCAGCGCCAGATAGGCTTCCTCGAAGTCCTCTTCGGTCGCGACGCCGAAACCGTACCCGTCGATCCATGTCCAGGCGCCGACTACGGGAACGCCGCGGTAGTCGTTGTAACCCTCGACGTCGACCGTCGCTTCACCGGCCGAGGCCGACGCGGCCATGCGGGTCAACGGCCGTGCTCGTCCCTCCGCCGTGGGTGCGGCGCCGGTCGTCAGGTCGGCGCCGGGATCACGAATTTCGATGTTGAGCGCCGAGCCGACCGCCGCATCGGCAGGCAACAAGCCGATGGCGCGCAGGTCGTCCTCGAAGCGACTGTTGGAAAGCAACACCCCGTCGGCATCGAAAGCGTAGGTCTCGCCGCTCTCCCCCTGACGGGCGATCCCCAAGATGGCGGTGAACTCATCGACGTTGATTGCATAGCCGAGCACTGCGAACACCTCGCCGTCAGCGCCGCGCACCGGGGCGAGCACGAACATGGCCGGTTCGCCGGGTCTGATCCGGCTGTCGGCGTTGGCCTCGAACGTCGACAAGAACGGATGGCTGAACACCGTCTCGCCGTCATAGGCACGGGCGACGAGCGGAACATGCGCGGGCTCCAGGCGCTGGCCGGCGGTCGGCTCCTGGGCGGTGGCGACCAGCAGCCCACTGCGATCGGTGAGTCCCCAGCCGACATAGCCTCGCCGTTCCGTCAATGGCTGCAGGTGCGCGCGCAACGCCGCGCTGGCCGGGATTTGCCGGAGGGCGGTGCGGTCGGTTCCCACCCCGGCTGCCGCCTGCATGATCTCGGCAGCGAGGCGTTCCACCTCCGTCGTTTCGTTGAGGTTGGTGGCCGAGTCGGCGTGCGCCTCGAACCAAATCTCCAGGGCCGCAACATCGGCATCGAGGATCGTCTGCAGGCCGGCTGTGATCCGCGCTTTCAACGTTGCTTCGAGCGACGAGCGGGTCCACCAGGCGACGCTGCCGAACAGCACGATCGCAATCGGTATGAACCACACTCGAAATCCGAAGCGAGAGCCTTTGCCTGAGAGCGTGGGCAGGCCCTTCATGCGCAAGTTCTGGGTACCGAGGAGCTTTGCCATTCGTCGTCCAGCGGGTTGTTTGTGGGGCTACGTCGGTTCCCAAACCATGCCGGGCCGGCGCCCGGATGTCGAGTCGGCGCCGGGGAGTATCGTCCTCCTGATGCTCCAGGCGGAGGGTGTGGTAAAGAAACAACGGTTCATGCTCCAGGTCTGAGAGAATGCGTTGCGGTGTTCCTCCACCGGGGCAGCGATGCGTTGACTCCACGACAAGCGAGCAGCTTCCAATGAAGAAATCGACAGGTTCCCGTCTGCTGTTGCTGATCTCCGTTGCGGCGATGTCGTTTGGTTCGGCGGCTTGCGCGCCGACGACACCCGCTGCCGATGCGACAGCCACCGATGCTACGCCGCCGTGGGACTGGCCGGAGGAGCGCGTTCGGGCAGCAGTCAATCAGGTGCGTGCCGGTCGTGACCTCAACCCCGAGTCATGGCCGGACGGGGCGCGGGTCGCCGTTCTGCTGTCATTTGATGTCGATAACGAGACGGTGCAGGGGTTGCGCGACGGCCGGGTGAGCATCGGTCCGTTGTCGCAAGGTGAGTACGGCTCCCGCGTTGCCTTGCCGCGCGTGGTCGATCTTCTCGACCGTGAGAATGTGCCGTCGACGTTTTTCTTTCCCGCCTGGAGCTTGAAGCTGGCGCCGCAACAGGCCGACGTGATCCAGTCCTCCGGACGACACGAGATCGCGGTCCACGGCTGGATTCACGAGCG
>CBDUXW010000018.1:0-15207 GCA_965371275.1 uncultured bacterium
GGGGTGCCGGGCCGGTGGGCAGCTTGGATTATAGCCGCAGCGCCCACTCTGTAGGTACGGGCCGGACGCTTCTATCAGGAAGGCGCCGGCCGGGCTCAACGAGGCCGGTGCCGGCAGGCGTCAGCCTGCTAGGGCCTGTTAACACTTGCCAGGTCGCTGCGTTGCCGGCCCTAGTCCTCCAACCCCTCGAGCGACGTCACGGTCAGACCCTCCCGCGACAACAGTACGAGGCCGATCACGGTGATCGGGAAGAAGGCCATGGCGTGGGTCAGGATAGCGTAGCCGACGGCCTGTTCGTTGGGCACGGCCCACAGGGTTACCAGGGCGATCCGGACAGCCGCGTGGAAGGCGCCCACCGCCGCCGGCGTCGGTACCATGACGCCGATCACGACGAGCGCCAACAGCGGCAACACAGCGTAGTAGGGCACCTCGATGTCGAAAGCCAAGAACATGATCCAGTAGGTCACGATGACGTTGAGCCAAATCAGAATCGAGTGCAGGGCGATGATCGCCAGTAGCTTGGGATCGCGCAGGCCGGCGAAACCCTCCAGAAAGCTACGCGCAATCGGTAACAAGACATCCCCTGCCCGGCCGGGCACGAAGCCGAGGATGCGCGCCAGGAGGATATCGGTACGCTCCGGCCACCGTTGCGCCCCCGCCAGGAAGATCGCGGCAACGACGAGGGCCGCGAGCGCCGCGAAGCCGCTGGCCCGCATCAGCGTGATGACTTCGGCGCCCTCGCTGTCCAGGGCGCTCGGCAGTGGAAACACCAGCAGGTAGACCGCCAGCATGAGCAAGACGCACAGCAAGTCGAACAGGCGCTCCAGAACCACCGTGGCGAACGCCGCCGTCTTGTTGACCCCCTCGCGCCGACCGAGCAGAACGGGCTTGGCGATTTCGCCGAGGCGGCCGGGCAACAGCGTGGTGAATACCCAGCCCATGAACGTACACGCAATGAGCGGCGACATGCGTACGTTCTTGACGGGCAGCAGGAGATAGTGCCAGCGCCAGCCACGCTGCACGGTGACCAGCAAGGTGAGCGCGGAAGCCAGCATTACCCACCGGTAGTCGGCGCGGCGCAACTCGGTAAGCACCGCACCGAGATCGGATCCGCGCAGAAAAAACCACAGGAGCACGATCGCCAGGCCGGTGCCGGCCGCGAATTGGGATCGACGAGACATGCTGAGCGTTGTACCCCGTCGTCACCCGGCGGTCAATCCGCAGACACATGACACTTTCACAGCGGCCTGCTAGACTCCGCGCACGGTTGTCCCGCACCAATGACGGCGCTCCGGCGCCCATGACTCTCTGACTCGCCCGTCCCGTAAGGAGTCACCGAATGCAAGGCGAAAGGGAGGCGCGAACCGCCATCGTCGCGGCCGGGCGTCGTCTCTACGAACGCCGCATCCTTGCCTCGATCGAAGGCAACATGAGCATTCGGCTGGACGGCGATCGAATCCTCGCCACCCCGAGCGGTGTCAACAAGGGGTTCATGAGCGAGGACGAGCTCATCGTTACGGACCTGGCGGGCACACCCGAAGGCGGCGGCAGCCCCTCCTCTGAGATATTCATGCACGTGGCGATTTATCGGGAACGACCCGACCTGAACGCCATCGTCCATGCCCACCCGACGGTGGCTACCGGCTACGCGGTGGCAGGGCGCCAATTGCCACCGGCGGTGCTCGCCGAGATCGTCACCACTCTCGGCTGCATACCCATCGCGCCATACGGCACGCCGTCGACCGAAGAGTTGGCCGAGGCCGTAGCCGGGCCGATCAAGCTGTACGACGCCCTCCTGCTGGCCAACCACGGCGCCCTCACCGCCGGCGACAGCCTGTCGCAGGCGGAGGAGCGCATGTACCAGCTCGAGCACTTTGCCGAGGTCAGCTTGGTGGCCGAACTGCTCGGCGGGCCCCAGACGTTCAGTTTGGACGAGGTGGAGCGCCTGTCTTCGTTGCGCGAGAGAGCCGGAGGGCGACCGGTTCCGCCGGCGTGTTATCCAGTAGACAGTGGAGCAGATACGATTACGCTAACGAACGAGGAGTTGGTGGGACTGGTGGCTGACGCCGTACGGGCGCTGCGCTAGGCTTGACAAGCAATTTGACCCTCTGCAGGAGGACGACACATGGGTGATTATGGGGAAGCTCTTGGGCTCATCGAGACCAAGGGATTGGTGGGCATGGTCGAGGCCGCAGACGCCATGGTGAAGGCGGCCAAGGTCACGCTGATCGGCTACGAGAAAGTCGGTGGCGGCTTGGTGACGGCGATCGTCAGGGGTGACGTCGCTGCCGTCAAGTCAGCCACGGACGCCGGCGCCGCAGCGGCTCGCCGTGTCGGTGAGTTGGTTTCCGTGCACGTGATTCCACGCCCGCACGGCAGCCTCGAAGAAACAATGCCTATCGGCAAGAGCGACTAGCGCCCGGACACTCGTGTTTCTCGCTCGCGTAGTCGGTACCGTGGTCGCCTCGCACAAGGATCCCAAGCTCGAGGACCTCAAACTGCTCCTTGTGGTGCCGATCGACCCGGGGGGCAAGGAAGAAGGCGGCTACGTCGTGGCCATCGACACGGTCGGCGCCGGCTACAAAGAGACGGTCATCGTGGTGCGCGGATCCTCCGCGCGCATGGCCGAGGGAATGGACGAACGACCGGTTGACGCCTCGATCGTAGGGATCGTCGATTCGGCCGACCTCGACGAATAGGAAGCTCTCGTGGACCTGGCCCGCGTCGTAGGGCGCGTCGTCTGCACCATCAAGGACCCTTCCCTGACGGCGCGCACGCTGTTGCTGGTGCAACCGATCAATGAGGCCGGCCGCGATCACGGCAGTCCACTGATCGCCATCGACTCTGTCGGGGCCGGCGCCGGCGAGAATGTCTTGTATGTAACCGGCAAGGAGGCATCGTTCGCCTTCCTGCCCGATCACGTCGTTGCCGACGCCTCCGTGGTCGGCATCGTTGATCGCGTCGATTTACTGGAGTCGTAACGTGTTCCTCGGTCGCGTCATCGGCAACGTGGTTGCCACCCAAAAGACCCCCAAGTACGAGGGCAGGAAGCTGCTCATCGTGCAACCGATTTCGCTCGAGGGCGCCGATGACGGCGATTCCATCGTCGCCGTTGACGGTGTGGGCGCGGGCGCCGGAGAAACGGTGCTCGTCGTCGTCGAGGGACGCTCTACGAGTATCTCGATGGACCGAAAGCTATCACCGGCGAACGCCGCGATTGTCGGCGTCGTCGACCACATCGACTGGGAGAGATGACGATCAGCGCCACAGAGCTCCGCGGAAAACCTGTTCAGGACGCCATCCTGAAAGAAGTATCGGCAGGTCTCGGCGAACACCGCGACGCCGGGCATCGACCGCCGAAGTTGGTAGCCGTGCTGGTGGGAGACGATCCCGCCTCGGCTATGTACGTGCGCAGCAAGGTCAAGAAGTGCCACGAGCTCGGCATCGACTCGGAGGCCATCATAATGGCTGAGAGCACCTCTACCGAAGACGTGCTCGACAAGGTCGACGCTCTCAATGCCGACGACGGCGTGGACGGGATCCTCGTCCAGCTACCGTTGCCGACACAGGTCGACGCCGATGTGGTGCTCGACCGCATCGACCCGGCAAAGGATGTCGACGGCCTGCACCCCGAAAACGTCGGCCGCCTGGTGCAGGCACGGCCGCGATTCGTACCCGCCACACCGGCGGGCATCATGGACATGCTCGACCGCGCCGGCATCGACATCTCGGGCAAGAACGCGGTGATCATCGGGCGCAGCGAGATCGTCGGCAAGCCCATGGCCCTGCTGCTGATGCACTGCAACGCCACGATCACCGTGTGCCACTCGCGCACCCAGGACTTGCCGGGCGTCTGCCGCCGTGCCGACATCCTGATCGTCGCCATCGGCAGGGCCGCCATGGTCACCAAGGATTTCGTCAAACCGGGAGCCGCGGTCATCGACGTCGGCATCAACCGTGTTGCCGATCGCGACGAGGCCGCTGCGATCCTGGGCGACGCGGCAGACTGGGAGAAGTTCGAGGAGCGTGGCTACCTGGTGGTGGGCGACGTGCATCCGGAGGTCGGCGAGGTCGCCGGCGCCCTCACGCCGGTGCCCGGTGGGGTCGGTCTTCTGACCATCGGCATGCTGATGTCCAACACGCTCCAAGCAGCGCGACTGCGGGCCTCTGACTAGAGTGACCGCCTCGATTCTGCGGGTCGGCCTGACCGGCAACATCGCTGCCGGCAAATCAACGGTCGCGGGTTGGATGACGGAGTTGGGCTGCCATGTCATCGACCTCGACCGGATCGCCCATGACTGTCTGGTCGCCGGCCAGCCGACACACGACCGTGTCGTCGAAGCCTTCGGCAACAAGGTGCTCGACGCCGACGGTGAGATCGACCGGCGAGAGCTCGGCGCGGTCATCTTCACCGATCCCGACGCGCGCCGGCAGCTCGAGGATATCCTGCACCCCGCGATCCGCGAACGCGAGGAACAGGAAGTCGAAGCTTGGGCCGCCACCGTGGAATCAGGCATCGCCGTGAGCGAAGCGGCGCTCCTCTACGAAACGGGCGGCGCCGCGCGCTACGACCGCATGGTGGTGGTCGCGGCGACCGACGAGACGCGGCGGCAGCGATTGATCGCCCGCGGCAGCAGCGCCGACGACGCTAACCGGCGCATGGCGGCACAGATGGATCAACAGGAGAAGATCGAACAGGCACACTACGTGATCGATAACGGCGGCTCGCTCGATGCCGCCCACATCGCCACGAAAGCGGTGGTCGCGAAGCTCTTCAACGACCTCGAGCGGTCGGAACCCACCGAAGCGTAGAGCAGCTAGCCGCCGCTGTACTCGTACCGCACACCCGGGTCGGCCTCCACTTCGACGGCCTCGAGCCGGAAGTCGTGTTTGTCGGCGGCCTCCGCGGTCGCGGTTCGGAAATGCTCCGTGAGGCAACCGAAAATCCATTCGGCGACCGCCGCCGGCGTCGGCACCGTCTTCGAAAAGCCGTCGACATCTTCCAAGACCCGCTGATCGAGCTGCGCCACCACCGCGTCGGTCGCGGCGCGTAGGATGCGAAAATCGACAACCAGCCCGATATGGTCGAGGTTCTCCGACCGTGCTCTCACGGCCACCTTCCACTCGTGATGGTGCAACGGCGCCTCGGCGCCATCGGGACCGCGGCTGTGCGCTGCTTCGAACGTCGTCTCTATCCGGACCTCGAACATTATCCGGCCGCCTGCTAAGTCTGCTCGTCGGCCACGGTGTTCCAGTCGTGGCAGTGCGGGCAACGTGCGAAGGGCTTGGTGGCCTTGAATCCGCACTCGAGGCAAACGTACGGGTCGACCAGGCGCGCCTCGTCGATGACCTGATCGTACAGCCGCCGCAGCTCGGCCCCGTCTGCGCCCTGGCTGTCGAGCAGCTGCAACATCTCGCGCTGCACCGTGATCGAGCCCGGCTTTTCCGTCAGCGCGCGCATCAGCGCCTCCCGTGCGTCATCGAGTTGGTCGCGATGGCGGTGCAACCGGGCCAAGATCAGATACACGCGCCAGGAGTGGGGCTGGCGCTCGAGCACCGTGGAGGAGGCACGCTCCAACCGGTCCCAATCATCGGCCTCCTCGGCCGCCCCCAGAATGCGCTCGAGGGCCTCGATGGCCCAAGCAGAGCCGTCTTGCAAGGCCGCCTCCCAGTGCGCCATCGCACCGCGCAGATCGTCGGATCTCGCCAAACAATCCCCGGCGCCGACGTGCGCCGGCGCATAACCGGGCTCGAGCTCGAGTGCGTGATCGTAGTGGGCCGCCGCGGTCGTGGCATCACCGGCCTGCAGCGCCGCCCTGCCCCTCTCGGTCCACAGCGAGGCGAGCAAGCGGTCGTCGCCCGACCCGGCGAGCTCGTCGATGCGTGCCTGGATCTCCGCGGCCCGCTCCCAACGTCCCATCTCCTCGTACACACGGCGCAGACATAGCCAGCCGCTCAGGTTGGATGGATCGCGCTTCACGACCTCGCGCAGCGTGCGCTCGGAGCGATCGATGAGCCCCGCCGTCTTGAAATCCAGCGCCAGCGAGAACAGTGCCTGGGTGCGGCCGAGGTCCGTCAGGTTGGGCCGGTGCAGGAGGCTCTTGTGAATGTCGATGGCCCTCTCCACCTGACCCTTCTCGCGAAACAAGTTACCGAGAGCCAGGTAGGCCTCGATGGCATCAGTCTCGCCTTTTACTGCCTTGGTCAGCTCCATCAACGCCAGGTCGGGCTGATTCGAGATCAAGTAGTTGAGACCCAGCAGATAGTGCGGATGGTCGCCGTACTGCGAGCCGTTCCGGCGGCGGTGGCGCGACAGCGCCCAGGCGCGGCCCAGCAGGACTCCGAAGATCAAGAGTGCCACCGCGGCCCCCAAAGTGAGGGACCAGCCCTGCATGCGCTACTCCTCGGTCCAACCGGCCTCGTCGTCCTGCGAATCGATGAATCCGCGGGCGATCGGTAAGTTACGAAGCTCTCGAACTTCGGACTCGAGCGCGTCGATCTGACTCTGCAGGTCGCGCTCGCGGAAGCCGTGCTTGAAATGCTCGATCACCGCGAAAACCCCGGCAAGCGCGACGCCGATGAAGATCGAGCCCAGGATCACGAGAAACACGGGGACGTCTGGGATCGTTCGATTCCAGAAGTACGTCACGTTCACCCGCTGCTCGCTGTTGGCGTAGGCCAGTGTGACGAGCACGATCACCAGGGCCAGGTACAGGAGAATCTTGAAGATCGGGTTCATCCGCTTGTCTCCTCCGCCACGGCGGCAGCGCGCTCGTTGAAGCGACTCCGGTAATCTTCGATGACTTCGTCCCACGCATCCCGGGCGCTGACCAGGTCGTCGACCACCTCGCGCGCCACACCGCAACCGCCGTCCTTCTCAGTAACCCAATCGACGCGCTCGCACAGCTGCGGGCTGGCGTCGGCAACGGCGATGCTGAGCCCGACGTGCTCCATCATCGGCAAGTCGATGAGATCGTCGCCGATGTAGGCGACTTCCTCGTTGGCGATCTTCTCTGCTTTCTGGATCTCGAGGCAAGCGGCGACCTTTTGGCGAGCGCCCTGGCGCACATGATCGACCGGCAACTCCGTGAAACGCCGCTCTACCGCCGCCGAGCTGCGCGCCGTGATGACCGCGGTCCGTACGCCGAGAAGGCGGGCGATGTACATGGCGGAGCCGTCGTGCACATGGAACCGCTTACCCTCGAGGTTGTCGTCGAAATACAGGATGCCGCCATCGGTGAGCACGCCGTCGACGTCCATCACCAGCAAGCGGATGCGCCGCAGGCGCTCATCGTAGTCGGCGCGGCTCAGGCGTGCCATCAGATCATCTCCGTGCGCCATAGATCGTGCAGGTGTACAACACCTTCCGGCTTGCCCTCGCTGCATACAACCGGCAGCGAGGTGATCCGGCGCTCCTCCATCATGTTGAGCGCCTCGGTTGCCAGGACATTCGATCGCACGTACACAGGGTCTCCGGTCATCCAGTCTCCGGCCCGCAACTCCGTGGTAGCGCCGCCGCCGGCTTCAACGAGACGACGGATGTCGCCGTCGGTGATGACGCCGACGAGACGCCCGCCATCGTCGGCGACGGTGGTCATGCCGAGGCCCTTCGCGGTCATCTCCGCCAGCACTTCAGGGAGCAGCGCATCGACCCCGATTGTGGGCATGTCGTCTGCCGTGTGCATGACGTGATGGACGCGCAGGAGCCGGCGTCCGAGGCTGCCGCGAGGATGGTTGGCAGCCAGATCATCAACGCTGAAACCACGTTCCTCCACCAGGGCCATCGCCAGAGCGTCACCCATTGCCAGCGCCGCCGTGGTGCTGGCAGTCGGCACCATGCCGAGCGGGCAGGCCTCTTGCTCGACGCCGACATCGAGCACGACATCGGCGTCCCGCGCCAGCGTCGATTCCGGTCCGCCGACCATCGCGATCAGCGGGCTGCGAAGACGCTTGATTGACGGCAACATGGCCACGACTTCCTTCGTTTCACCGCTGTGGCTGATGGCCACGACCACGTCGCCCTCGACCAGCATCCCCAGGTCACCGTGACCGGCCTCTGCGGGATGCAGGAAGAGCGCCGGGCTACCGGTCGATGCCAGAGTGCCGGCGAGCTTGCGGCCGATAATTCCCGATTTGCCCATGCCGCTCACCACGATCCGACCACGGCAGCCGAGCAGCAGGTCGAGCGCACGGCTGAACGCTTCGGCATCGAACCTGTCAGCGAGCCGCTCCAGGGTGGCGGCTTCGATGCGGATGACGTCGCGGGCCAGCTCCAATGCCCGAGTACGTGTTTCACTCGCCGCGGGGGGCGATGACGCCTCGCTCATGGCGCAGCCCCCTGACGAACGGCGCGGTCGTCGACCGTGCTTGTTGCGTGCACCTCGAGACAGCGCTCCATTAGCGGTTGGAGGCGCGCCAGCGGCAGTTGGGTGGCGCCGTCGCAACGCGCCTGCGAGGGATCGTCGTGCACCTCAACGAACAAAACGTCGACGCCGACCGCGGCCGCGGCCGCCGCCAGCGGCTCGGCAAATCGCCGCTCGCCGGCCGTCTCCCCATCGCCGGCGCCGGGAAGCTGCAGGCTGTGGGTCACGTCGAAAACCACCGGATGGCCGTACTCGGCCAGGCGACACACGCCTTTCATGTCGACCACGAGGTTGCCGTAGCCGAACGAGGTTCCACGCTCGGTGAGCATGATTCCCGCGGCTCCTGCAGCTTCGAGCTTGCCGACAACGTGCTGCATGTCGCCGGGAGCGAGAAATTGCCCCTTCTTCACGTTCACCGGAAGCCCACTACGCGCCGCCGCTACCAACATGTCCGTTTGCCGGCACAAGAACGCCGGGATCTGTATCAAGTCGACGACGGCGGCTACGGCGTCCACTTGATCGACGGCGTGAACATCGGTCAACACCGGAACGCCAAGCTCGTCGCGCACCGCGGCGAGCACCGCCAGGCCCGCCTCGAGGCCGGGGCCGCGGAAGGCATCGATCGACGTGCGGTTGGCCTTGTCGAACGACGCCTTGAAAACAAAAGGGACATTGAGGTCCCGGGCCACGCCGGCCGCCGACTCGGCAACCTTCAGACAATGGTCGCGGCTCTCGATGACGCACGGACCGGCGATCAACCCGAGCGCGCCCGCGCCGAGCTCGATGCCGTCACCGACTGTCACCGTACGCTTCATGGTTACCCCCGGCTCGCTTTCAGACCGCCGCCACGTCGTGCGCCGCGGCCGCCGCTTGCTCGCGCCCGTGCCCGGCGCCGGCGCCCTTGCTCTCAAAGGAGGCCCGGATGAACGCCGAAAACAACGGATGCGCATCCAACGGGCGGGAAAGAAACTCAGGGTGGAACTGGCAGGCAACGAACCACGGATGGTCCGGTACCTCGAGGATCTCGACAAACTTTCCGTCTTCGGTCTCGCCCGTGAGTTGCAGGCCGGCTTCGGTAAGCGGCGCCTCGAAGGCGCGGTTGAACTCGTAGCGGTGTCGATGGCGTTCCGACACCAACTCCTTCCCGTACGCCTCGGCGGCGCGTGAACCGGACCGGAGCTTGCATTCATAGGCCCCGAGCCGCATCGTGCCGCCCATTTCGTCGATGCCGAGCAGCTCGCGCAGCTTGTAGATGACTTTGTCCTCCCCCGGACTCTTGAAATCGAACTCGCTGCTGTCGGCGGCGTCGCCGAGCTTGGCGACGTTCTCGGCGAACTCCATCGCCGCCGTCTGGAATCCGAGACAAATGCCGAAGTACGGCACCTTCTTCTCTCGCGCGTAACGGACGGCGTCGATCATGCCGCGCACCCCACGCTCGCCGAAGCCGCCCGGCACGAGCACGCCATCGGCGTCGGCCATCACCTCGCTCGGGCTCTCACCCGCCTCGAAGCGCTCGGCTTCGACCCAGTCGATGTCGACGCCGAGGTCGTTCGCCAGGCCGCCGTGGACGAGCGCTTCGGCGAGGCTCTTGTAGGACTCCTCGAACTCGACATACTTGCCGACGACGGCGATGCGAACACGATCTGATGGATTCTCGTAGGTCCGCACCATGTGCAGCCATTCCTCGAGGTCCGGCACGTCGCACTCGAGGCCCAAATGCTCGCACACGATGCGGTCAAGCCCCTCCTCGTGAAAAACCAACGGTACGTCGTAGATGCAGTCGACATCCTTGGCGGTGATGACGGCGTCCTGATCGACGTTGGTGAAGCGCGAGATCTTTTCCTTGATTTCCTCGGGCAAGAAGCGATCCGTCCGACACAGGAGCACGTGCGGCTGAATACCGATCGAACGAAGCTCCTTGACGCTGTGCTGCGTCGGTTTGGTTTTCAGCTCCTTGGCAGCGGCGATGTACGGCACCAGCGTCAAGTGAATGAACATGCCGTTGCCGCGTCCGACCTCCTGGTTGAGCTGCCGGATCGCTTCCAAAAACGGCAGGCTCTCGATGTCGCCGATCGTGCCGCCGATTTCGCTGATCACGACGTCGGCGCTATCGCCAAGCGCGGTGATGCAATCCTTGATTTCGTCGGTGATGTGCGGGATCACCTGCACGGTGTTGCCGAGGTAAACGCCCTGCCGTTCCTTTTGGATGACCGACTCGTAAATCTGACCGCTGGTGTAGTTGTTCGCCTTCGACATTCGGGCGCTGGTGAAGCGCTCGTAGTGGCCGAGGTCGAGATCGGTCTCGGCGCCGTCGTCGGTAACGAACACCTCGCCATGCTGAAACGGGCTCATCGTCCCGGGGTCGACGTTGATGTAGGGGTCGAGCTTCAACAAGTTGACGGTGTAACCATGCGCCTCCATCAGACGCCCGATGGCGGCCGACGCCAACCCCTTGCCCAGCGATGAAACAACTCCACCCGTTACGAAAATGTACTTGGTCGGCATCCGGTTTCTTGTCCCCTCAGCTAGGCGTGGGAAGCACGCACCGCGATAGCGGCCTCTGCGCGCTCCAGATCATCAGGTGTATTGACGCCGGGCACAGCGTCGTTGATCAGATACGTCTGCATGTGCTCTCCCGCCTCCAGCACTCGGAGCTGCTCCAACCCCTCGCTCTCCTCCAAGGGCGAGGGCGGCAGCCCCGCCCAGCGTTCAAGCGCCTCGCGGCGATACAGATACACGCCGAGATGCACCCAGCACGGCCGCGTCGGCGTGGAATCCACAACCATCGCTCGCCAGGTGTCCGGCGCCCCGTCGCCCCCGGCGGCCTGCCAATCGGCGCGTGGGAAGGCCAGCGGAGCACGACTGAAGTAAAGGGCTCGGCCGTCGGCATCGACAACCAACTTGACGACGTTCGGGTCCCACAGATCGGCCGGCTCGTGCAGCGGAGTGCGGAAGGTCCCCAACCCGAAGTCGGAGGAGCGAAAGCTGTCCAGCGCCCGCGAAAAACCGTCGGGATCGAGCACCAGCTCATCGCCCTGGACGTTGACGATCGTAGCGGCGGAATACTGCCGCGCAACAGCGGCTACGCGATCGGTTCCCGAAGCAAAACTACGGTCGGACATCATGACGTCGGCACCGGCTTCCCTGGCCGCCTCGGCGATCCTCTCGTCGTCGGTGGCAACGACAGTCGCATCGATGCCACGGACACGCAGCACTCCCTCGACGACGTGCTGAATGAGAGGCTTGCCGGCAACCGGGGCGACTAATTTCCCGGGAAATCGTGTAGATGCAAACCGCGCTGGAATGATGGCGATGCAGTCCATGCGCCGACCCGGGTCTGGAAAACGGGAGGATATCACCCGTCTGCAACGGCGGCTATACAGCTCCCGAAGAGAGCTCCTCGACGCGTTGGGCGAGCTCTTCGACCGTCGCGTCCATCAGGGCGCCGGTATCGTCGTCGGGAATCTCGATCTCGAATTCGTCCTCGGCGGCGAGCACCAGGTCGATGATCTCCACCGAGGTCAGTCCGATCTCACTCTGGAGGCGAGCCTCGGCGCGAACCTTGTCGCCGGTTTCGGGTTTCAGCTCGATGATCAGCCGACAGATGGTATCGGCGGTTTCGGTATTGCTCACGCCAGCTTCCCTTCTTCGTACAGGTCGCGGCAGCGGCCGCGGCATAGCTTGCCACTGGTGGTTCGCGGAATGCGACCGCTTTCGAGAAGAACGACATCGAGCACAGGGATATTGAGCGTCTCCGACACGACGCGGCGCACGCTGCCGCCGATGTGATCGGTCTCCTGCGGGTTGCGCGGCGCCGCCACCACTACCACGCCTTCATCGCGGCCGTTGCGGGTGCCGAATGCCACAACACTCCCCGGTCGCACGATCTCGAGCCCGTGCACGGCGCGCTCGATGTCCTGCGGGTAGTAGTTCTTGCCGCCGACGATGATGAGCTCCTTCTTGCGCCCGGTCACGAACAGGCGCCCACCGTCGATGTAGCCGATGTCCCCGGTCATCAACCAACCACCGCGCAGCGTCTCGGCCGTGGCCTCCGCGTTGTTGAAGTAACCCTGCATGACCGAGCTGCCTGAAATCCCGATCTCGCCGATGTGGCCGTCGGGCATCGGTTCGTCATGCTCGTCGACGATGCACAACTCGGTCTCACGCACCGGTACGCCGCAGCTGACGATGGTCACACTGTTGGCACCGTTGACGGCAGGACGCGCCAAACGCTCGCCCTCCAGCGCCGCACGATCGACAGCGACGGCCTCATATTCCTCGCTGGCGCGGGATCCGGTGACCATCAGACCTACTTCCGCCAGTCCGTAGGCCGGCATGAAGCCGCTCTTCGGAAAGCCGACGCGGCCGAAAGTCTCGGTGAACGTCGCCAGCAGCTCCGCATCGACCGGCTCGGCGCCGATGATCGCCACCCTCCAGGCGCTGAGGTCGCGGCCCGGGAGCTCGCCGCGCTCCAGCAGGTGGCGGTAAGACACGTTCGGGCCGGCGGTAATCGACACGTTGTGTCGCTCCATCACATCGAGCCAGCGCCGCGGCCGCCGCAAGAAATTGAACGGTGTCGTCAGCACCAGGTCGATCGACCGCGCCGTGGCGCCCAACAAATTCCCGATCAGGCCCATGTCGTGGTACATCGGCAACCAACCGCCGCCAACGTCGTGCGGCTCGACCTCGAGATGCTCGACGATGGCGCGCACGTTGGCGACGATCGAGCGGTGCGACAGGACAACGCCGCGCGGCGCGCTGGTGCTCCCCGAAGTGAATTGAATGACGGCAATGTCGTCGACGTCGGTATCGTACGCCTCGAAGCGCGCCGACGACTCGAGGAGGTAGTCCTGGCGCAGCACGCGCGTTGTGCCCTCGAGACCCGCCTCGGCAACCAACGGTTCGCCGACTTCCTCGACCTCGTTGTCGACGATCACGAAGCTCGGCTGCGCGACCTTCACGATGCCGCCGATGTGGCCGAGATAACCTTCCAACCGGCGCCGGCTGATCGGCGTCGGCAGGATTGATGGATGAAGCCCGGCATACACGGCGCCGAAGAAGCTGGTCACCAGCGGCCGCAGGCCCTGGCAAACGATGGCGACACGTTGTTCCGGCTTGCCACCTTCGTGTTGCAGTCCGGCGGCGATGCGCTGCGCTTGCTCGTCGATGTCCGCCCAGGTGAAGCGCTGCTCGTCCTCATCGACGAAGATCAGCCCGCGGCGGCCGCAGTTTTCGGCCGCCCGGCGCAGAATCGCTGGTAGGGTTTGTGGAAATTCAGAAGCGGAATTCACCGTAGGCTCGCGAGGTGATGGTTCGACAGTCGCCGGACTTCCCGTTCAGGAGCCCGCCGGTTCGAGCGCCGGCAGCTTGGCTTCGATTTGTGCCCAGCAATCCTCGAGGTCGGCGCCGGTCACGATGATGCCGTGATTCGCCAATCCGAGGATCGTTCGCAGCGGGTTACTGGTCTGTTTGAGGCCGTCGAGCGTCGATTCGCACAGCTCGATGGTGCCGCACGGATAGTGCTCGTCGGTATAGACGATGCCGTCCACGAACCAATGGATGTGAATCATCGCTCCGACCTCGGGAAACTCCCGATAGATCGCGGCGTGGATGCTCGAGTCGATCGAAACGCGCGAATCTTCGAATCCGGGCGGCACGCTGATGTGAATCTCGCGAACCGAGGGATCGAACTTGCTGACCAGCAGGATGTCCTTGCCGATGACGTCGAGCTTGGCCTTGTTGACACCGCGTCCGGTCATCCAGAACACGTCGTCGTCGTGGCGCGCGCTCATGTTGCCGTAACTCACCTGCTTCTGGCCGAGCACCTTGAAGAAGCGCCGCTTGGCGCGATCGGACAAACCGTCCAGGACGACGGCGGACGGCACGAGGTCCAGATCGTCCAGGCGCTTCGCCATTTCCTGCATCTTGCGGGTGACGTCGGTACCCTCCTGCAGGTCCGCGGGCAAATCAGGGCTGACGATGTTCTCGTCGATGTACGTAACGTCCGAGCGCTGCAGCAGCAGGTCGAACAACCAATCGGCGGCGTCGTCGGAACCCGTCAGCACCTCGTGGCCGCGCTCCGGCGTGATCAACGTCATCTCATAGTCCTGCGGGCCGTCGCCGGTCAGTTCCGTATAGCCCGCCAGGTTGGCCATGCAACGTAGGCCGATCTCATAGGAACGTACGACACGCTGGGCATCCGACTCCGCCTTGTCGGCAATAAAGAAAATGCCGACGAAATCCTGGTAGGTGCGGCGCTCGATACCGAGCTCGTCGATATCCGCGCCGTCGGGCAGGAAAGCCAGCACGACGTCGGCGGGGCCGCTGGTGTCGCCGGCGAGGAGCTCGTACTGCTCCGCGTCGGCAAAACGTTGGTGCAACGGCTCGAACAACCCGTCGAGAACAGGATGATTCCCCGTGCGTAGCATCCGCACAGTTTTCATTTTGAAATCTCCGTAGTGGCAGCAGCGCGCCTTTTCCTGATGAGTTGGCGGCCCGTCTGCCCTGCTGGGAGTCCCGATTGCGTATAAAGGGGTCGAGAGTGCTCAATGAGACCGGGTTGGGGCAAGGAAAATGATTTCCCCGGGTCCCGTGTTATGCAAAAAGGATACAACGCTGTGCCTTAGGTTGCATACGGCAGGAGAGGCGTTCAGGCGGGCATGCGCACCAGCAAACCGGCAGGACGCACGGAAATCCGGGCAGGCAATCCGCCGGCGATCTCGCCATCGGTCTCGACGTCGATTTCAGGTCCGTCGATCTCGATGACACGGCAGGTGAAGTGATCGATGTCCGCGTGATCGAAAGGTCGACGCCGCGACAGTCGACTCATCTGCGACAGCGCCGC
>CBDUXW010000019.1:0-14867 GCA_965371275.1 uncultured bacterium
CAGCAGATGAGCTACTACCTCGACGATTACCACACAGCGTTGTCGGCGCAACTCGGTGACGTCGCCAAGGCGACCGAGATGATCACCGAGATCTATGTGCCGCGCTCACGGTTGGCCGACTTCATGGATGAGGCGGCCGCGTACTTCAACGATAGCCCGGTGGACGTGATCTACGGCACGATCCGCCTCATCGAGCGCGATGGCGAGAGCTTCCTGGCGTGGGCGCGCCGGCCCTGGGCGTGTGTGATCTTCAACCTCCACGTGGTGCACACCGACGCGGGTCTGGAGCAAGCGGCCGGCGCCTTCCGCGATTTGATCGACATGGCGCGAGCCCGCGGCGGCAGCTACTTCCTGACCTATCATCGCTGGGCGCGACGCGAGCAGGTCGAGGCCTGCTACCCGCAGATGGTGGACTTCCTGCGCAAGAAGCTCGAATACGATCCGGACGAGCGCTTCCAGAGCGACTGGTATCGCCACTATCGCGACATGTTCGGGCCGGCCGCGCGCTGATCCACCTGTCTTCCGGTGGAGCCGGCACCGCCGTGTGACGGATTACTTTCCGAGCGCCTCTCGTAGCGCGCCGTCGAGCTCCGGATAGGCGAACTCGAATCCCGCCCGCTCGAACCGTCGCGGGACGACGCGCTTGCTCGACAGCAACTCGTAGGAGAAGCCGCCGAGAATGATCTCCAAGGCGAGCGCCGGCATCGGCATGAACGCCGGGCGGCCGAGCACTTTGCCGAGTGTCTTGGCGAATTCCTTCTGCCGCGACGGCTGCGGCGCGGTGGCGTTGTAACAACCGTCGATGTCGGCGCTCTCGATGGCCGTGCGGATCATTCCGACCAGGTCGTCGCGGTGAATCCACGACCACCACTGCTTGCCGGAGCCCTGGGGCCCGCCGAGGCCCATCTTGGCGGGCGGCAGCATCGATTGCAGTGCCCCGCCCTCCGGAGCCAGCACGATGCCGGTGCGGAGAATCACCACGCGCATGCCGAGGCCGCCGGCCTTCTGGGCCTCGGCCTCCCATGCCTGGCACACCTTGGCGAGGAAGTCGCGACCCGGCTTTTCTTCCTCGGTGAGCTCGGTGTCGCCACGTTCGCCGTAGAAGCCGATCGCGCTGCCGCTGACCAGCACCGGCGGGCGGCCCATGGCTTCGAGCGCCTTGATCAGGTTACGCGTGCCGATGACGCGGGTGTCCTCGATGCGCTGTTTCTTTTTCCTCGTCCAGCGCCCGACCACGGTTTCGCCGGCCAGGTGGACGACGGCTTCGACGCCCTGCAGGGAGTCGCCCGGCGGCTGTTGAGCCACCGGGTTCCAGGCAAATACGTCGCCGAGGGCCGGCAACTTGCGCCGCGCTTTATCGGGGTTGCGGGACAAGCCCCAGATTTCGTGGCCGGCCTCGGAGAGAACCTGAGCGAGTCTCTGGCCGATGAAGCCGGTGACACCGGTAATCAGGACCCGCATCCAAGACCTCCGCGTTGCGATGTGGACGCTCGCGCGTACCGGACGATCTTACTCCCGCCGTGGTGAACTTCGAGCTCAGTCTTCGATCTTGTAGGCGGCGTCGGTAGGCCGGACAGCCCGGGTGAACCACAGCGGCCGGCGTAGGTTGTCGGGGCCCGGCGCCGGCTTCGCCTTCTTCAGCCACTCCTTGTACAGCTCGTGGCTGCGCACCGTATCGACCACGACATCGCCGTAGCGATCACCCGGTCGTGCCGGTTCCAGGCGTACCTTCTGGTGCCAGCAGTGCATCCCCGATACGGGATCGGGTTGCACGGGGAACGTGAGGTTCTGGTGGACGCCGGCGTCGGTCCACCAGACACGCGACGAGTCCGGATCATCGGAGCCGAACGGCCCCGCGGTCTCGACCTGCCGGATGCGCCAGCGTGCCCCGTCGCCGGCGCCGGCGGTATCTTCGCTGAGGGCGACGGCGCCCGATGCCCAGCGATCGGTGCCGGGAGAATCGGGCAACCGCCAGCGGCCCATGTGGTGCGAGCAGGCGATCACCCCCGGTCGCATCCCTTCCGTGACCCAGGCGCGGACGACGAAGTAGCCGATGTCGGTGTTGACGCGCACCAGATCGTCGTTGCCGATACCCAGACGTTGCGCATCCACCGGATGCACCCACAGCGGATTGCGGTGCGAGATCTCGACGAGCCACTTGGCGTTCGCCGAGCGCGTATGAATGAGCGTCGGCACGCGGAACGTCGGTGTGAGCACCACGTCACCGGCGTCGCGATCGAGGCCGCTCCAGTGAATGTGGGAACGGATGTAGCCGGGTAGCGCATGCTCGGGCCAGCCCCAGTCGACCATCGTTTGTGAGAAGAACTCCAGCTTGCGCGATGGTGTGGAGAATCCCTCGACGCGCTTGCCGTCGACTTCGACGCCGGCCTCGGGCGACGTGGCCTCCTTCTCGTAAAAGCGATAATCGCCCTTCCTTACCTCGAAGGCGCCGTAGCGGCGCATGTATTCCAGCGGCGTCAGATCCTCTTCGGCGGCGGCCTCCGGAAGGCCGGGGACGCTGTTCTCGAAGATCCACCGGTAGTAATCGGTCACCGTGAGCTTTTCGCCGGGGCGGTACGGCGACTCGAACCACTTGCGAATACCGAGCTCGCCGTCGGGATCGACGCGCCACGACAGCTCGATCCAAAACTCGTCTTCTTCCCAGACTTCGCCGGGGTTGGCCTCCCAGGTGAACTCGAACTCTTCGCCCTGGGCCTCGCGCCAGGTGCGCAACACCGGCTGACGAAAGCCGATCCAGGCGCCGGCGGCGGTTTCCTGGCTCATCAGGTCGTGGCGCTCGGGGCCGAGGCCCATGGGCAGCACGTAGTCGGCCCAGTAGGCGCTCTCGTTCCAGGTCGGGGTGAGCGCCGCGTGACAGGCGATCTTCTGTTCATCACGCAGGACCTCGATCCAGGTGAAGCCGTCGGGATTTGTCCACGCTGGGTTGTAGACGCGCGTGAAGTACATGGCCAGCTTGCCGCGGCCTTCCTTCAGAAAATGCGGCAACAGGAACGACATCTCGTGATGCGACAGGGGGTACTCGCGTGGATACGTGAGCTCGTTCCAGGTGTCCTGGGCCGGCGGCCTGGCAAACGGTGCGGCGACGAACTTGTCCTTGGCGGCCAGGTTGGTGCCGCCGCGAGTGGCGACGCTGCCGGTGAGCACCACCAGCCACTCCAGGCAACGGGCCACTTGCCAGCCGCCGACGTTGCCCGATGCCGCCGCGCGCCATACGTGCGTCGACAGCCCGCCGCGCGCCGCGCCGATACGCTGCGCGATCTCGACGATCTTGTCGGCCGGCACGCCGCTCTCGGTGGCGGCGAACTCGGGTGTGAACTCCGCGTAGACCTCGCGAATGACCTCGAAGAACACATCGACGCCGTCGCTGCCCGGCGCCGAGCCGCCGCGTTCCCGGGCGCGCTCGTACGCCTCCGGATGCGCGGCGCGCAGGTATTCCTCCCAGTTCACCCAGCGGCGTACGAACTCTCGGTCGTGCAGCCCCTCGTCGATGAGGACATTCGCCATGGCGAGCAGCACGGCGGCTTCGGTTCCGGGCCAGGTGGGCAACCAGTGATCGGCCATCGACGCGGTATTCGACAGGCGCGGGTCGAGCACGGCGACCTGCGCGCCACGCGACTTGCCTTCGATGATGCGCTGGGCATGAGGGTTGAAGTAGTGGCCGGCCTCCAGGTGCGCCGAGATCAACAGGATGAACTTGGCGTGCTCGTGGTCGGGCGACGGGCGGTCGCTCTGGTGCCACAGGGCGTAGCCAAGCCGCGCGCCGGCCGAGCAGATGTTGGTATGTGAGTTGTGGCTGTCGGTGCCCCACGCCTGGATTACGCGGTCCATGGTGCCGTCGTGACCGGGCCGCCCGACGTGATACATGATCTCGTTACCGCGATCTTCGACGATCGCAGCGCGCATGCGGGCGGCGATGTCGTCGAGGGCGGTGTCCCAGCTCACCCGCACCCAGCGGCCGGAGCCGCGCTCGCCGACGCGCTTCATGGGATACAGAATGCGCTCCGCATCGCTCACCTGATTGATCGTCGCCGGCCCCTTGGCGCAGGTGCGGCCGCGGCTGCCCGGGTGCACGGGATTGCCTTCGAAGCGCCGGATCTTGCCGGTGAACTTGTCGATATAGGCGAGCAGCCCGCAGCCCGATTCACAGTTGAAACAAATCGTCGGCACCAGCGAGTAGCGGCGCTCCACCTTGCGCGGCCAGGCGGCGGCTTCGTATTCGACCCAGTCGTCCCAGTGTTCAGGATCGGGGGCGCTGCTCAGCGTCCAAGCAGGATCTTCTTCGGGGTATCGTCCGGATCGTTCAGGCATCGGTTCGTGTCCGTGTCAGAGCGTCCATCAGCTTAGCTGAGGCGCTTGCCCGGCCAAGTTCCAGGCGTGCTCGTAGAGGGCGAGGGAGGCGAGTGCGGCGATGCCGGCAAGTACCGGAGCGCCGCCCACAGGCTCGCCGAACAGCGCGGCGGCGATCGACACCGCCGCCAATCCGACGCCGGCCCAAAAGCCCCGCGCGTAGCGGCCGCGCACCATCGCGTGGGCGGCGAGGGCGCCATCGCGGGTAGCATGAGCCACCGTGATCTCACCGAACATGACGAGCGCCAGATGCAGTCCGAGCGCGCTGACGAGCACCAACGGCAGTTCGTGGCTATGGTCCGGAGAGTGCGACAGGATGAGGATGAGCGCCGCGGCGCCGGCCGCCAGCGCCTGCACCGACAGGTGCAAGGGCAGCACCGGGCTTTGCCAGAAATCGCGTCCTTTCGCCTGGGCGAACAGATAGCCGCTGTAGCCGGCGGTGGCCAATGCGGAGAAGAACACCGGCCACCGCAGCCAAGGTTGCAGCGTGCCGCTACCGCCGCCGAAGTGGTCGAACAGGACGGCTATGGTCCAGGCTGTTGCCAGGGCGCCGAACGCGGCAATGATGAAGGCGCCGCGCGCCAGCCACGAATCCCAGTTCGGCCGCGTCAGGATGGTCCAAAAGCGAGCCGGTTTCTTGAGATCGGCGATGAGCAACACGCCGGTGAGGGCCAGGAAGAGCAACCCGATCAACGGCGCCGCGATGCCGGCGGTGGAGTTGTCCAGACCGATCCACGGGGCCAGCGCCGCCATGACGAAGGCGCCCGCGGCTACCGACTTGGTCCACAGATAGGCCGAGACCTTCCAGCCCCACGGGTTTTCGGCGTGCGCTACGTCGTACACGGTGCGCGCCGGGCTCAAGCCGGCCCAAGCACCGGTGTAGAAGTCGGCGTCGCCTTGCACCGCGGCGGCCGCCAGGGCTTGGGCGGCGGCGGCGGGGGGGAGGTCGGAGTTGAGCCAACCGGCGGGCGGTGTCGGACTCGGACCATCGGGTGTGGGCGGTGCGGGAGCGTCCGCTGCCGCTGCCCCGCCCGGCGAGTGGTGCCGCTGGGTGGGGTAATTCGGCGGCTCGACGCCGCGCCGATCCGCCCACATGTAACCGCCGCTGGGATCGGCGGCGCCGGGGATCAGGCCGGTAGGCTCGCCCTCGATGTAGAACACCTTGGGCATGGTGCCCTTTTCCGGCTTGCGCACGCTCACCTGTTTGGTGGCGATGAGGCGCGAAACCCGCGACTCCTTGTCGTCCATGTCGCCGACGACGATGGCTTCCGTCGGGCACACCGTGGCGCACGGCGGCTCGAGCTCGATTTCGACGCGGTGGGCGCAGAAGTTGCACTTTTCCGCGGTGCCCGTATCGGGGTGGATGTACAGCGCGTCGTAGGGGCAGGCCTGCATGCATGCCTTGCAGCCGATGCAGGCGTCGCGATCGAAATCGACGATGCCGTTGTCGCGCCGGAACAGCGCCGTGACCGGGCAAATCGTCACGCACGGGGCATTATCGCAATGGTTGCACCGCAGGACGCTGAAAAAGCGGCGCACGTCGGGGAACGAACCTTTCTCGACGTACTTCACCCAGGTCCGGTACGACCCCAGCGGCACCTCGTGCTCCGCCTTGCAGGCGAGCGAGCACGCGTGGCACCCGATGCAACGACTGTGGTCGATGACGAAGGCATAACGCATGACGCGCGAGTTTGACGGAGCCGCCGCGGTTGGGCAACTCTCTGAGGCATGCAGCAGACGCCGGTCCAACCCATCGATGTGTTCGCGAGCGTTCTCGAGGCGACCGGCGGCGCCGCGCATCGTGTTTCGACGGCGCAGCAGGTGGCCGCGCGGATCGCCGCGTTGGTGCATGGCCAGGGGGCTCGGGAGCTCCTGTACGAGCCCTTCGACCTGATCGACGAGATGGGCCTGAGGTTGCTGCTGGCGGCGCATGGCGTCGAGCTGGTGCCGGTGTCCGGCGTCGGCGATCGCGCCGGTGATTTTCGCGTCGCCCTGACCGGCGCGGAGATGGCGATCGCCGAAACCGGCACAGTGCTGCTCGGCGGCAGCCCCGGCGGCTGGGGACTGGCGAGTGTGCTGCCGTGGGTGCACATCGTCTTGATGTCCGCCGACGCGATCATTGCCGACCTGCCGACGGCGTTCGCCGAATTCGAGACCCGCCTGCAGCAGGGCGCTCGCGACTGGGTGTGGATCACCGGGCCCTCGCGCACGGCCGACATAGGTCACACGCTGGTGCTCGGCGCCCACGGGCCGAACGCGCTCGAAGTGATGATCGTCGGATGAGCGGCGGGACGCGAACCCGCGACCTCGACGCCGAAATTCGCAGAGTCCTCGACGACGACAACATGAAGTCGGCACTGTCCAAAGCCGTCGACGGTGTCAATGCGCAGCGCCGCGCCACGATCTCGCGCTTTGCGGGCTATGAGGAGGCGCGCGACGATGCGCGGCGCATCCAGGAACAGGCAATCGCCGAGTTGCCCGCCTTGATCGAGCGATTCACAGAGACCGTCGAGGGCCAGGGCGGCGTCGTGCACATGGCCGATGATGGCGAGGAGGCCTGTCGGATCATCACCGGCATCACCAAGGAACGCGGCCTCGAGCGCATGGTCAAGGGCAAGTCGATGACCAGCGAGGAAATCAATCTCAACGGCGCCTTGGAAGCGGCGGGCATCGCCGTTCGCGAGACCGACCTGGGCGAGTACATCATTCAGATTTCCGGCGACCGACCCTCGCATATCATCGCGCCGATCATCCACAAGAGCGTCGAAGACGTTCGCCGGGCGTTTCGCGACGGCCTCGGCATACGCGACGTGCCGCACGAGCCCGCGGAAATGACCCAGTTGGCCCGGCAGCAGTTGCGCTCCGAGTTTCTCGCCGCTGATCTGGGGTTTACGGGCGCCAACTTCCTGCTCGCCGATACCGGCACCGTGATCGTGGTGGAGAACGAGGGCAACGGGCGCATGTCGACGCAGTTGCCGCCGGTGCATGTGGTGCTCGCCGGGGTCGACAAGCTGCTGCCGTCGGCTGCCGATCTGTTGCCGTTCCTGCAGCTATTGCCGCGTACCGGCACCGGACAACTGCTGACGACATATCTGTCCTTCATCTCCGGTCCCGGGTGGGCCGCTTCGCCGACGGCCAAGGGCCGCAAGCGCGAGTTCCACGTGGTCTTGCTCGACAACGGGCGTCTGAAGATGCGCGACGATCCGCTCCTGGTCGAGGCGCTGTACTGCATACGCTGCGGGGGTTGCATGACGGTGTGCCCGCCGTACCAGGTGGTCGGTGGACACGTGTACGGAGGTCCCACATATCAGTCGGGCATCGGCAACGCCTGGGAGGCGGGCGTGCGGGGCATCGACACCGCCGCCGAATTCAACGAGCTTTGTACTACCTGCTCACGCTGCCAGGACGTGTGCCCGGTACGCATCGACATCCCGTGGATAAACACGGTGTTGCGCCAGCGCATCGCCGAACGGGAGCAGCGCCGCCCGACCCTCATGGAGCGCTTCGTCTACGACCGCGTGTTGCCGACGGAAGAAACCGGCTCGGTGAGCCTGGCGGCGCGGCTGTTTTCCGATCCGGCGCGTGTGTACCGGCTCAGCCGGACGCCGGCGTCGCGTTTGCTGATGACGCTGGGGCCGACGCAGGCGCTGGTCCGTCGTCTCGCCGGCCTGACCGAGCGGCGGCCGCTGCCCGTTCCGGCGGCCGAGACGCTTTCGGAGTGGCACAAGCGCAACGGTGGGCGGGTGGCGAGCACCGCGCCCGAGGCGGCGCGGCTGTCCGACGATCGCCGCGAGTCGACGGTCGTTCTGTTCGCGGATTGCCACACCGAGAACGTCGATACCGGTGTCGGCCGGGCGGCCGTCGAATGCCTCGAGAAGTGTGGCCTGGCGGTCGTCGTGGCTGCGGGGCAGTGCTGCGGACGCGGCGCCCTGTCGCAAGGCATGCTGCGCACGGCAAGCCGCCAGGCCGAGGCCCTGCAAGAGCTGCTGCGGCCGCTTGTCGCCGCCGGTCACCGTGTCATCGGCGTCGAGCCGTCGTGCCTCAGCGCGATCGTCGACGATCACCGCAAGCTGCTCCACGACGACGACGCCGCCGTCGGCGCCGGATGCACCGACGTTCTGGAATTCCTGCGCGGTCGCCTGCAGGGTGAGGGCCCGCCGAGCGCCGAGCCCCTGCGCTGGACCCGCGATGCGGGCCCGCGCCGCGCCGTGCTGCACGGCCATTGCCAGCAAAAGACGCTCGGCTGGCTGGCGCCGGCCGTCGAAGTGCTGGCGTCGATTCCCGATCTCGATCTGCAGGTCACCCAGACGGAGTGTTGCGGCATGGCCGGCTCGTTCGGCTACAAGCGCTCCTACTACGGGGTCAGCCGCGAGCTCGGTACCCGCTTGGTGGCGGAAATCGAGGCCTTGGAGGGGGTCGGCGCCGGGGTCGAAGACGCCGGCCGTGGCGACGCATCCACCGCGCCCGGCGGCGCCTGCGAGCTGCTTGCCTGCGGCACGTCCTGCCGGGCCCAGTTGGCCGACTTCGGTCGAGGGGGTGCGCGCCACCCGATCGAGCTGATCGCGGAAATGCTGCGCTAAGGGCAACCAAGCCCGGCGAAAAAGGGCGCTTTTCGACTCGTCTTCGTGCCTCTCGTCAGCGCCAACGTGATATTAGAATCGCAACTCTTGGCGGCGCCTACTTTATAGGAAGACATGGAAGGCCAGAAACAACACGAACATCCGCTGCGCGGCTTGGTCGTGGCGCAGTTCTTCGGCGCCTTCAACGACAACACGCTGAAGATGTTCGTGGCGTTCCTGGCGATCCGCAACCTGGGGCTCACGGCGGGTACCCCCGCCTTCGAATCGGCGTCGCTCGCCGAAACCACCAAGGCCTTCGTGGCGCTCACCTTGCCGCTGATGCTGGCCTCCCTGCCGGCGGGCGTCATCGCCGACCGGATCAGCAAGCGCACGCTGATCATCGCCATGAAGTTCGTCGAGATCTGGTTGATGACGGCGATCGCCGTGGGTCTCTACACGGATCCGGGGAACCGTTTGCTGCCCTTCGTGATTCTGGCCTTCATGGGGGCGCAGAGCGCCCTGTTCAGCCCCGCCAAGTACGGCTTGCTGCCCGAGGTGCTGCCCCACGAGAAGCTGGCGGAGGGCAACGGCGTCCTCGAGATGTGGACGATGCTGGCGATCATCGGCGGTACCGCCGCCGCGGGACCGCTGTCGGACCTGTTCGGCGCCTCGCAGCCCTGGGTGGTGGGCGCCCTGCTGGTCGTGCTCGCCGTCATCGGATTCTTCGCAGCCTTCGCCGTGCCGCGAGTGCCGGCGGCGAGCTCGGGCGGCGGGGTGGTGACCACGTTGCGCGACGCCGTCGGGGCGATCGCCGGCGATCGTGTGTTGCGGCTGGCGATCATGGGCTCCGCGTACTTATGGGTCATCGCCAGCCTGCTCGGCCAGGTCATCCTGGTGTATGCCAAGTCGACCCTGGGACTGTCCAGCGACACGCTTGCCAGCCTGCCGATGGCGTTCCTCGTGGTGGGGATCGGCGCCGGCAGCGTGCTCGCCGGCAAGATGTCGCACGGCAAGGTCGAGTTCGGGCTGATCCCGCTCGGTGCGGTGGTCATGTCGCTGGCGACGCTGGCGCTCGGCATATTCGCCCCCGGACTCTTCGGCACGTTGGCGCTGATGGCGCTCCTCGGTCTCGCCGGCGGCCTGATCCTGGTGCCCATGCACGCGGTGATTCAATGGCGCGCTCCGGAAGAGCGACGCGGCGCGGTAATCGCGGTGTCCAACTTGTTCGTCTACTCGGGCATTCTCATCGGCTCGCTGGCGGCCTACGGCTTTGCGACCTGGGGCTTGTCGCCACGCGGCATCCTCGTGGCGATCGCGCTCGCCGTCCTCGGCGGCACGTGCTGGTCGGTGTATTTGCTCCCGGAGGCGTTCCTGCGCCTCGGCTTTGTGCTGGTCACGCACACCGTGTACCGACTCACCGTCGTTCACCCCGAGCGGGTTCCCGAGTCGGGCCCGGCGCTGTTGATTCCGAACCACGTTTCGTTCATCGACGGGCTGATCATGCTCGCCAGTACCGACCGGCCGATTCGCTTCGTCATTGATTCTGCCTACTACCGCCACTGGTTGTTGAAGCCGTTCATGGTGTCGTTGAAGGCCATCCCGATCGCCCTTTCCGCCGGCCCCAAGCCGATGCTGCGGGCCCTGCGCGATGCCGGTAAGTACCTCGACGACGGCGACGTCGTGTGTATTTTTCCGGAAGGTCAGATTACCCGCACCGGCATGCTCGGGTCGTTTCAGCGCGGCTACCAGCGCATTGTCAGCGACCGCGATGTGCCGATCATCCCGGTGGCGCTGGACCGCGTTTGGGGCAGCATCTTCAGCCGCGCCGGCGGGCGCTTCGTTACCAAGATGCCGCGCCGCTTGCCCTATCCGGTCACCGTCGCCTTCGGCGCGCCGTTGCCACCCGGCTCTTCGATTGCCGAGGCGCGGGCGGCCGTCCGCGAGCTCGTGACCGAGGCCTGGAAGCTGCGCAAGCCCGACAGCCAGCCGCTGTATAGGCGCTTCATCCACCGGGCCCGCATCCGGCCCTGGCGCTTCTCGATGGCCGACGGGAGCCGCCCGAAGGTGTCGCGCTTCGCGACTCTCGTGGGAGCGATCGCGCTGGCGCGGGCCCTCGAGCCGCATTGGCAGCGACAGAAGCGCGTCGGGATCTTGCTACCGCCGAGCGTCGGTGGAGCGCTGGTGAACTTGGCCGCGGCGCTGGCCGGGCGTACGAGCGTCAATCTCAATTACACGGCGGGTCAGGCCGGCATGACTTCTGCGGCCCGGCAGGCGGAGCTGAAGACCGTGGTGACCAGCGGCATGTTCGTGGCCAAGGCGGACCTCGACCTGCCCGAAGGCGTTGAACCCGTGTGGATCGAGGACGTTGCCAAGGGCATCGGGCGAGGCGGGAGGCTCGTCGCCGTGTTGCTTGCCTTGTTCGGTCCGCTGCGAGTGATCGAGCGCGCCTGTGGCAGCCTCGGCCGGCCGCAGCCCGACGACGTGGCCACGATTATCTTCAGTAGCGGCAGCACCGGCGAGCCCAAGGGAGTACTGCTCACCCACTTCAACCTGGAGAGCAACGTCGAGTCGGTGGCCCAGGTGCTCCAGGGCGGACCCGGCGACGTGCTGCTCGGCATTCTGCCGTTCTTCCATTCCTTCGGGTACATGGCGACCTTGTGGATGGTCGTGCACAGCGGCATGGGCGTCGTGTACCACCCGAACCCGCTCGACGCGGGGACGATCGGCGACCTCGTGCACCGCTACAGGGTCACGGTGTTGCTGTCGACGGCGACGTTCTTGCAGCTCTACACGCGGCGTTGCGCTCCCGGGCAGCTCGGTTCGCTGCGCCTGGTGATTGCCGGGGCCGAGAAGCTGTCGCCGGCGCTGGCGCGCTCGTTCGAAGACACTTTCGGCTTGCCCGTGTATGAAGCCTACGGGGCTACCGAATGCTCCCCGGGGATCGCCATCAACGCGCCCGATTTTCGTGGCCCCGGCTATTATCAGCCGGGGTCGCGGCGGGGCACGGTCGGGCAGCCGTTGCCCGGCGTTTCGGTGCGCATTGTGGATCTGGAGACCGGCGCCAAGCTGGATCCCGGCGAACCCGGGATGATCTTGGTGGGCGGCTCCAACATCATGGCCGGATACCTGGGTCGTGATGACCTCACGAGCAAGGTGATGAACGGCGAGTGGTACGTCACCGGTGACATCGGCATGCTCGACGAAGACGGGTTCTTGACGATCACCGACCGCCTGGCACGGTTCTCGAAGATCGGCGGCGAAATGGTTCCCCACGGCGCCGTCGAGGAAGCTCTCCAGGAGGCGTCCGGCAGCGAAGAGCGCATCTTCGCCGTCACTGCCGTGAGCGACGAAAAGAAGGGCGAGCGCCTGGCCGTGTTACACACTGCGGATCCGGCAACCATTCCGGAGCTGGTCGCCAAGTTGCAGGGCATGGGATTGCCGAATTTGTTCATCCCGAGGAAAGACGATTTCGTAAAAGTGGACGAGCTGCCTATCCTGGGGACTGGCAAGATCGACTTGCGGGCCGTAAAACAGACGGCGATCGAGTCGCTGGCGAAGTAAGCTCGTCGCCGACCGTTTCCCCGGGCGGCGGCAGGTGAGGGAAACTCACAAACTTCTCGAGGACGAGCGGCAATGCCGAGCCTGATGCTTCACGATCCAGGCGGTCAGGAGACGCGGATCGTTCTGGACCCGCAGCGACCTACGATCGTGGGTCGCGATGGCTCCTGTGAGATCGTCCTCGGGCACCCCAGCATCTCGCGCCGGCACGCCATCGTGCGCTTCCAGCAGGGCTCCTATGCAGTCGAAGATCTGAGTACCAACGGCCTCTTCGTCAACGGCGCCCAGGTCAAAACGCACGAGCTCACCCATGGCGATGAGCTGGTGCTCGGCGCCGACGACGAGCATCCCATCACGTTCTCGGGCGAAGACTCGCGCCTCGAGATGACGATGACGCAGTTTCAGTACGACTTCACGACGGAAGCGCTGAGCGACCTCGACAACCTGCGGCGGTTGATCGAGGTCAACAAGGCGATCACCACGTCGCTCGAGATGGAGGAGCTCTTCGACCTGTTGCTCGACGGCATCCTCGAAATTTCCTCCGGCGCCCGCGCCATGATCCTGCTCAAGGACAAAGACGGCGAGCTGCACACCGCCTTCGAAAAAAACCGCGAGCGCGAAGGGTCGTCGTTCGCCGGCAAAGGCATCAGCGGCAGCGTCGTGCAGCGGGTGGTGGAGAGCGGCGAGCCGTTGTTGATCAACGACGTCGCCGACAACCCCGATTTCGAAGCCCAGGCCAGCATCCAGGCGCTCGATCTGCGCAGCCTCGTAGCCATCCCGCTGCGCTATTCGCAGGCCTATATGCAGCGCCAAGATGCGGGCGATCCATTGATGGGCGTGATTTACGTCGACAGCCGCTCGGCGCGTCGTCGTTTTACCGAAGATGACCTGGATTTGCTGCAGGCCTTTTCCACGCAGGGAGCAATCTCCTTGGAGAACGCCCAGCTTCATCGCGACCTGCAGGAGAGCTACCTGGAGCTGGTGATGTCGCTGGCCGAGGCGGTGGAGATCAAGGATCGCTACACGCGCGGCCACTCGGAGCTGGTGTCGCGCTACGCGGTGGCCATGGGTGAGCGCCTCGGTCTCGACGACAAGCAGCTCGAAGTCATCTACCGCGGCGGCATGCTCCACGACGTCGGCAAGATCGGTATCGACGAGGCCATTCTCAACAAGCCCGATCGCCTCACCGACGAGGAGTTCGACGAGATCAAGAGGCACCCGGTCTACGGCGCCGACATTCTCGCGCCCATCGCGCATCTGGCGAACGTCCGCGACATCGTGCTGCAGCATCACGAGAAGATCGACGGCAGCGGTTACCCGGAGGGTCTGACGGGCGATGAGATGTGCGTCGGCGCCAAGATCATCGCGGTATGCGACGTGTTCGAGGGCATCACATCGAATCGCCCCTACCGCAAGCCGATGGAGCCTGAGCGAGTAGTCCAGATCTTCGAGGAGGAACGCGGCACCAAGCTCGACGCCGAAAGCGTCGACATCTTTCTCGAGATGTACAAGGAAGCGGACTACAAGAAAGGTGCGGTGGCGCGGCCCGAGGGCGCCGATCCCGACGATGCCGAAGAGGAAGCGGCCGACGTCGACGGTGACGAGCCCGAAGCCGAACACGAAGCAGCCGACGTCGACGCTGAAGCCGCCGACGAGGAGGAATAGCCGGCGGTCCCATACGCCGCGCCGTGTTCGCGCTTCCGCTGCGCCCAACCATCACACTTTCACCACGGCCTGCTAGGGTAGACTTGCCGGCACCGGGCGTCAGAATCGACGTTCTCCCGGCCCTCCCCACCTTTCGGTATACACGTCCGTCGTTTCGAGCACGTTGATCATGTCGTCGTTTTTCGCCCGCATCACGCTGAGCGTACTGCTTGTTGTCGTTGTTCCGACGATCCTGCGTGCCCAGCAATCGAGCGCCGCGCCGCAGCGCGACCAGGCTGCCACGTCCGTAGTGGACGCGGAATCTCTCGTTCGTGCCGACGCGGTTACCGAGGCCGATCGGCTGTTCAACTTCATCGCTACCCGGGTCAGCGTCGGCCCGGTGATCGACGGTGTGCTCGACGATTCGGTGTGGTCCGAAGCCGCCGTGCTGACGGAGCTTACCCAGTCGGAGCCCGACGAGGGCAACCCGATTACCGAGCGCACCGAGATCCGTGTGGTCTACGACGACCGCGCCATCTACATCTCGGCGGTGTGCTACGACAGCGACCCGAGTCGCATCACCGCCACGGTGTTGCGCCGTGACGAGAACAACAACAACAACGACGCGTTCATGGTCACCCTCGACACGTATCACGACCATCGCAACGCATATTTCTTCGAGACCAACCCGATGGGGGCTCGCTACGATGCCCAGATCGTCGGCGAAGGCGGTGGCGG
>CBDUXW010000020.1:0-14823 GCA_965371275.1 uncultured bacterium
GCCCTGATTGACCAGCGGGTTGGTGATCCCGCCGATCACGTACCCTTCGCCCGGCGACCGGAGCAGGTGCTCGCGGTCACCCATCGGGTCGGAAATCACGGCCAGCGTTTGCTTGTTTGCGACGTGTTCGCCGAGCTCGACGCGCATGTGAACGATGCCGCCGCGGTGCGCCCGGACCCATCTCTTCCGGTGGCTGCGCACGGATTCCGACGAGCTGTCGCGGCGCGGTGCGATCATGCCGAGCTCCGCCATCACGCCGGCGACGCCCTCGACGCCGACCTTGATGGCCGCCGGGTTGTAGCGCAGGACCTCGCCGGCCTCGTAGACCATTACGGTCTTGCCGGCGCGCGTTGCTGCGCGACGGAGCGAGCCGCCGGGCCCCCGCGAGTCGATCATGATGGGGGCGCCGAAGGCTTCGGCGCAGCGACGCGTTTCGTCGTCGTCCAGATCGCAACGCACCTGCGGCAGGTTCATGCGCCCGGCCGCGGCGGTGTGCAGGTCGATTCCGTGTGAGCACGGCTCGACCACCTCGGTCATCACGATCTTCGCCAGCCGGGCCGCCAGCGACCCTCTTCGGGAGCCGGGGAACGAGCGGTTCAGATCGCGTCGATCGGGTAGGTAGCGCGAATGGTTCAAGAAGCCGAAGACGTTGACGATCGGCAACGCCACTATGCTCCCGGCGAGCGCCTCCGGATCGAGCGAGCCGAGAACCTGGCGGATGATCTCCACCCCGTTGATCTCGTTGCCGTGAATGGCGGCGCTGAGCCACAGTCGGGCGCCGTCTTCGGCGCCGTGCACGACGCGAACCGGCAGCGTCACCATCATCTGTGTCGGCATGCGCCCGACGGGGATCTCGATGCGCGCGCGCCGGCCGCGCGGCACCTCTTCGCCTCCGATCTTCAGTCGCTTCATTCGTAATCTTCCTTCAGAGGGGCCGGTTGTGGGTGCAACTACGAGCCGGGCAGGGGACTCCCGGCGCCGTCTACCTCTGTTGCATCAGCTCGGCAATGCCGCCGGCCGAATAGGGAAGCCCGGAGCTCAGGACTTCGTTCCCTGATTCGGTGACCAGGATCATGTCCTCCAGATAGAAGGCGTCGGGTCCGGCGACTACTCCCGGTTCGTAGGCGAGGACCGTCCCGGCGCGCAGCACCGCCAGTGCTTCTTCGCCGCTCTCGATGCCGACGCCGTGGAGGTGCCAGGCGGAGTCGGTGTCGAGCGAGAGCGCCGCCTGCCGAGCGACGTCGCTGCGCAACCCGGGAAGCAACTCGCGTATGCGCGCGCGGCTTGCGGCCCGGACATCCTGTACGGAGACCTCGGCGCGCATCGCCGCCAGGCCGGCAAGGTAGCCCTCGGTCAGCAGCTCCCAAACTTCTGCCTGGGTCTCGTTGAAGTGTCCCGAGACCGGCAGTGTACGGCCCACGTCGGCGCCGTAGCCATGGTTCGCGCAGCCGATGTCCACCCGCACGACCTCGCCGGGCTCCATCGTGCGATCGAGATGCTCGTAGGTGAAGAAAGCCCGCACCAGGCGACCGACGTGGGCGTTCGGGCCCGACATCGCCCACGGCCAAAACGACGGACCTTGGGCGCCGGCCTCCAGGCAGGCGGTTACCACCGCGGCCTCGACCTGTCGCTGCCGTATTCCCGGGGCAATACGTGCAGCGGCGGCGCCGAGCGCGCTGGCCGTAGCCTGAGCGTTGTCACGCAAGAATTCGATCTCCTTGGGCGACTTCACCCAACGGAGCTCTCTGAGCGCCTCCAGCGCCGACTCGATGCGGGCCTCCGGGAACGTTTCCGCCAGCGACCGGCGCCACAGGCCGAAGGCGCCCGCCACCGGCGGCATCGTCGCGGGATTGCCGGCGGCCTCCGGACGGCGCGGCTCGTCGACGTACAGCACCGCCGGGTCTCGGGAGAGTCGCTGGCGTAGCCAGGGCACGAAGTCGTCCCAGGGCAACACGCCGCTCAATTCCAGACGCCGCGCCGAGGCCTCGCCCGGTTCGGCGCCGAGCCCTGGAACCGGACTGCCGAAAGACATGGGCGCAGGTGGTACGAAGAGCCACGTTTCGGCGCGGGGAGCATCGAGCGCCAGGATCGCCGCCGGTTGCTCCGCGAGGCCGGTGAGGTATTGGAAGCCGGCATCCTGCGTGAAACGCGGCTGATCCTCGGCCTTGGCGGCCGATCGCGCGTGCACCAGCACGATGCCGTCGCCGAGCCGGTCCATGAGCTGCCGGCGTCGCGATACGTACTCCGCCGCACCGATCTGGCCCACGGAGCCGCGAGCGCCGGCGACCGCCGCCCGCCCAACCTCGCTCACCTCCGGCGACGCCGCTCTGGCGCCGGCCGCACCGCTGATCAGCACCGCGAACAGGATGAGCAAGGACAACAGTCGCAGCAGGTCGACAGCCTTCATCTCGGGTTCTCCATCGGCATCTCGGTTCGTGTCACCATAACGTAAACAGGCCCGCCTGACATGAGTAGCATGCGTACTCCGGGCTTCCACGGCGACCCAGCGGATGAGTAGTTAGGCCCTATCTTCCGGCTAGGCCGATGCTATAATCACGACCAACGGCAATAAGTACGCGCGCGGTTGATTGTCAGCCGCAGCGCCTTGCCAGGCGACCCGGAGCCCGGAGTGGCGGGCTAAGCGGCGTCGCGCCATTCACAGGTGTGACGCGGGTCCACGACCCGGTCGCGGCGGCAACAGGACCTCATCCACCTTCTCTCGAGGTCACGCCTTCCTTCACTTTGATCTGCCCCCGTCTGTTGTGCGGGCAGAAACGCAACGACCGTGTAGTGCGCACGACGCGTGCGCCGACACGGTGGAGTACGAGTGCATTACATGGCTTTACCTTTGACCGATTCACCGACCGGCTTCGACCGGTTCGGCCTTCATCCCTCCATCCTCCGCGGCGTGCGCGCCGCGGGCTTTGTCGAGCCCCGACGCATCCAGGTCGACACGATTCCCGCGGTCCTTGCCGGCCGTGACGTGCTGGGCTTGGCGCAAACCGGCACCGGCAAGACGGCGGCCTTCGCGCTGCCGTTGCTGGACCGCTTGCTGCGCCGGCGACGCCGCGGACCGCGGGTGCTCGTGTTGGCGCCGACGCGCGAGCTCGCCACCCAAATCGACGCCGAGATTCGCTCGCTGGCGCGCTTCACCGAGCTGCGGGTTGTCACCATTTTCGGCGGCGTATCGGCTCACGGCCAGATCCAGGCCCTGCGCCGGCATCCGGAGATCGTCGTCGGTTGCCCGGGCCGCATCCTGGATCTTGTCGGGCGGCGCGAGTTGCGCCTCGGTGAGGTCGAGAGCGTCGTCATCGACGAGGCCGACCATATGTTCGACATGGGCTTTTTGCCCGACCTGCGACGCATCCTGGCGGCGCTGCCGCCGGAGCGGCAGAACCTCCTGTTCTCCGCCACCATGCCTCGTGAGATCCGCGGGCTCGCCAACGGGTTGCTACAGAATCCGCGCGTCGTCGAGCTGGCGAAGTCCGGCCCGGCAGGAACCATCGACCACGCCCTGGTGTCGGTGCGCGAAGATCGCAAGCGCGACCTGCTCCATCACATTCTGAAGGAGGACGCCTGCGAGTCGGCGATCGTCTTCACCCGCACCAAGCACCGGGCGAAGCGGCTGGCGCAGCAGCTCGACAAGGCCGGCCACCGCGCCGTGGGCTTGCAGGGCAACATGTCGCAGGGGCAGCGCGACCGCGCCATGCAGGGGTTCCGCAAGCGTCAATACGACGTGCTGGTGGCGACGGACATCGCGGCGCGCGGCATCGACGTACAGGGCGTTTCGCACGTCATCAACTTCGATGTGCCGAACACCCCGGATGCCTACACCCACCGCATCGGTCGCACGGGACGCGCCGAACGCGAGGGCCGGGCGCTGACCTTCGTGACGCACAACGACACGGCCTGGCTCCGTGCCACCGAGCGCAAGCTCGGCAACTCGATCCCGCGGCACACAGTGGCGGGCTTTGAGGCTGGCGCGAGCGAACCGGGCAATGGGCACGGACCCTCTCGTCCGGTCGGCCGGCGCAGCGGGACCGCGCCTTCGCGATCCGGCGACACCGCACGGCCCCGGGGCCGCCGGCGCCGACGCCGGCGTTCGTCGCAGAGAAGCCGTAATCAACGCTGACCCCGACGACGGAAATTCGCGAGCTGGTGCGGCTACTCGAGCATCGTCACGCCCAGCAACAGGAGCGTGCCGACGATCTCGCCGCAGACGAAGGCGGCGAGGCTCGACGTACGATCTGACGGAACTTCTTCTTTCGCGACGTTCATCAAGATTGAGCCGCCGAGGAACGAGGCCAGGAGCGCGACCATCAACACGCTGTCGGGCTCGGTGACCAACGCCAGCAGCCACCCGGCGAACAGTGCCGCGATCAGCAAGAAGCGCCCCCGGTGGGCGAACAACTTCGCATGGTGGAGCTCCAGGCCACGATCGTTGATGACGAAGTGCAGCCCCATGGCCAGCGTGAAGACGACCGCGAACCCGAGGGACGCCTCGACCCGGATCGGCATCGTGTAGGTGATCAGGGCGTTGTAGACAGCGTAGGTCGTGATGTGGACGTAGAAGAACGTCGCGTCGTTGCCGCCGCTCTCAGCTCCTCGCCGCGCCCACAGGTCGAGGGCGAGAATGACGTTAAAGCCGAGAAGCCCGACAACGAAGACCGTGAGGTCGAGCAGCGGCGTGATCTCGACAGTGTCACCGAGGATCTCGCCGATTGTCTCGCGGTTCTCGATCAAGCCGGGAAGCAGGTGCAGAAACACATAGGCGACCGCGAAACCGCCGCCGAACGAGGTTGAATAGCGCTCCGGGAGGAACCCGAGGGTCCTCACTCTCGGCGCCACCGCGTGCATGATGGCGAGCGCCACGGTCAAGAGGAACGCGATCCGGAGGCTGTCGACGATGTCCATAGCGGTTCGGATGCTATCACTCGATCAATGTGCCGCTCCCCGCTGTTCCCTGTCGGCGGCTCGTACATTCCGACTACAATGCCGCGGGCTCTTCTCCCTACAGGAAGCCGTGAACGTGGTCGGCAAAACACTCGGTCCACACAAGAACCTCGCCGTTGTCGCGCTGCTACTGCTCACGCTCGGTTGCGCCGCCGAGCCGGGCGTCGAGCTGACGATCCTTCATGTCAACGATCTCCATGCTCGACTCCTGCCCGATGCGCAGGGCAGGGGAGGCTTCGCGCACGTGGCGACGGTGCTCGAGCGCGAGCGCAACGCCGCCGCAGCACATCTGACCTTGCACGCCGGGGACATGGTGCAGGGGACACCCGTCTCGACGATGTTCCAGGGCCTGCCGATCTTCACGATCGCCAACGGGCTCGGGATCGACGTCCACTGCCTGGGCAATCACGAGTTCGACTACGGCTGGGAAAAGGTTCCCGAGTACGTTGCGCTGTCGATGTTCGACACCGTGTCGGCCAACGTGACGGAGCCCGCCGGCGACACCCTCGTGCCGCCGTTCGTCGTACGGCAGGTCGGTGACCTGCGAATCGCCGTCGTCGGCGCGATGACCGAGCGTCTCTTCGGTCTTGTCACGTCGAGCAAGCTCGGCCCCTGGCGCGCGGCGCCGTTGGTGACCACACTGAGGCCCGTGGTCGAAGCGGCCGCCGCGGCCGCCGACATGGTGATCGTCCTCGGCCACCTGAGCGGTGGCGACGCCGAGGCCATTCTCGAGGCGCTGCCGCAAGTCTCCGTTGTTGTCCAGGGCCACCCGCATCGGGCCTGGGAGGAGGCGCTGGAGATCGACGGACGGATCGCGGTCAATGCTTCCGGCTACGGCCGCGACGTCGGCCGGCTCCGCTTGCGTTATGACCCGGAGGCACGGCGCATCCTCGCCTACGAGTGGGACCTCCTGCCGGTCGTTGCCGACGAGGTACCACCCGACCCCGGGGTCGAACAACTAGTAGCAGAGTGGGAGTCGCGCGCCGCGGAGGTGGTCGACGTGCCAATCGGCCGGGCTACCCGGACCATCCGCGGCGACGAGCTGATGGCACTGATAACGACCGCCATGCGCGACGGCACGGGCGCGGAACTGGCGCACATCAGCAGCGGTGGTCTACGCGACGTCTTGCCGGAGGGCGACCTGCTCGCGCGGCACGTCTGGAACGTCATGCCGTTCGATGACACGCTCGTTACCACCGAAATCAGCGGCCGGCAATTGATCGAGCTGCACGAAACGGTTCTGCAGAACACGCCGATCGAGGGCTACGACTCACTCGAGCCCGATCGGGTTTATCGTCTGGTCACGAGCGACTATTACGCCCAGACGTGGAGCGACCGCGGCATCGAGCTGGAGTGGACCGACACCGGGGTGATATCGCGCGACCTGGTCATCGCCTGGATCGCGGCCCGAGTCTCGGTGCCCTGAGCTCGCCCACCACGAATTGGCTTCCTCGAGGAGGTACAAGTGAAGACATTTCGGAGCACGGCGCCGGTCGGCGTTCTGTTGGCGATTGCGATTCTGGGCTCTTGCGCGTCGGAGCCCGACGCGCCGCCGACGTGTGCCGAGCTGGTGGAATGGCAGGGGGATGGCGTGCGGATCCTCACCGCCGAGCCGGTCACCGATGCCGACGCGGCGCACTGCAAGGTAACCGGCGTCGCCGACGACACCGTCAACTTCGAGCTCCTGTTGCCCGACGACTGGAACAGCAAGTTCCTGATGGGCGGCGGCGGTGGTTTCGTGGGCAGCGTGCAGAATAGCGCCCTCGACATGTCGGTGGCCGGGGGTGGAGTGCTCGCCGCCGGCTTCGCCACCGTCGGCACCGACACCGGCCATAGCGGTAGCGGCATCGACGCGAGCTGGGCACTCGACGACCCCGTTGCCGAAGAGAACTTCGGCCACCGCGCCGTGCACCGCACCGCCGAGGCGTCGAAGGCGATCCTCGCCGACTACTATGGCGGCGCGGCAGCACGCTCGTACTTCGTCGGCTGCTCGCGGGGCGGCGGCCAGGCGATGATCTCGGCGCAGCGCTATCCGGACGACTTCGACGGCATCGTGGCGCTGGCTCCGGCGATGAACTGGACCGGCCTCGGCGCCGGGATGATCCAGACCCAGCAGGCCATCTACCCGGATCCTGACGACCTCAGCACGCCGCTGATCACGGCCGACAACCGGGCCCTGCTCGAGCGCGAGCTGCTCGCCGCCTGCGACGCCGGCGACGGGGTTGAGGACGGGGTCATAGACGACCCACGCCGCTGCGCGTTTCGGCCCGCGGAGCTACCGCGCTGTACCGCCGACACACCGGGCGCCGACTGCGTCACCGAGTCGCAGCTGGCTGCCATCCAGACGATCTACGAGGGGCCGATCGTCGACGGCGAACCGGTATTCAGCGGCTTCCCCTACGGCGGTGAGAACGATCAGGGCGGCTGGGACCTCTGGATCACAGGCGCCGAGAACGCCATGGGCCCGGGGACACCGAGCCTGCATTTCGCCTTCGGTACCCAGATGTACAAGTACCTGGTTTTCGATGATCCGGGTTTCGACTACTCGAGCTACGACTTCGCCGACTGGCAGGCCGATACCGCCGTTGCCGCCGCATTGCTCAACTCGTCCGACGCCGACATCGACGCTTTCCGCGACCGCGGCGGCAAGCTGATTCTGGCGCACGGCTGGTCGGACCCGGCGCTGACGGCGCTCGGTTCGGTCGACTACTACGAGACCGCCGAGGCCGCGGACGTCGAGTTACGTAACTACTTCCGCCTCTTCATGCTGCCCGGCGTGCTGCATTGCGGCGGCGGGCCCGGCCCCGACATCGTCGACTGGATAAGCCCGCTCCTCGACTGGGTCGAGAACGACGTCGCCCCCGAGCGGTTGCTGGCCGCGAAGATGAACCAGGACGGCACGACGGCGCGCAGCCGACCGCTTTGTGCGTACCCGCAGGTTGCCATCTACGACGGCGCCGGCGACCCGGACGACGCGGCGAGCTTCGCCTGCGGAGAGCGGCGCCGGCCGTAGTCGGCCGACTGCGGTCGTCAGCCGGCCGGGAGCCCTACCTTGGCGAGCAGCGCTGTGAAACGCGCGTCGTTACGCAGGGAGTCGTAGGCCGGGTCGACGCCGAGATAGATCAGCCCGGCGGAGCGCGCCTCGAGGGCCGTTGCCAACCAGGCAAAGGCCTTGTCGACCTCGCCGATCGCGGCGTAGCCGCACGCCACCATCTCGCCGCGGAGATAGCGATGCTGAGCCTGGACTTCGAGATCCTCGAGCATACTTCGTACTTCGTCCTCCTTGCCCATCGCGGCTAGAGCCCGAGCGGTCGAGGCATTGAACGACACCACACTCCCTTCCATCGCATGGGCCTGGCGGTAGGCGGACAACGCTTCTTGCGTCTTGCCTTGTGCGAGATAGGCATTGCCCATGTCGAGATAGGCGCGGGAGTAGCTCGGGTTGATCTCGATGGTCTTGAGGCTCTGTTCGATCGCCTCGTCGAAGCGCCGGGCGAATACGAGCATGCGGGCGAGCCAGCGGCTGTGCATGTCGAGCAGCGCATCGAGCTCGAGTGCCTTGCGCATCTCCTCCACGGCTTCGTCGATACGCCCCAGAGTCGGCAAGACGCTGCCGAGGCTGAAGTGGGCGTCGGCGTAGTTCGGGTTCTGCTCGAGAACCCGGCGCAGCTCCTTCTCGGCGCCCGGGAAGTCCCAGTCGTACCAGGCCAGGATCTTCCCGATCGAAGTGTGCGCCTCCTCGAGACTCGGCTCCAGGTCGGCCGCTTTCTCCGCCGCATCCTTCGACTTGGGGTACGCCTCGTGCGGCGGCAGCCAGTCGTCGGCAAGGTTCATCCATGTGTCGGCGATGCCGGCGTAGGCGCGGCCGTAGGTCGGGTCCTTTTCGAGCGCCTGCTTGTAGAACTCGAGGCTGATCTTGAGGTCGGGATCGGTGAACTTGTTGCGAAAAAACCGACCCTTTAGGTACAGCGTGTAGGCCTCGAGGTTTTCGGTGGCCGGGACGACGATCGGGCCGCTTTCGTTGCCTACTAGAGTTACCTTGAGAGCCGCGACGATGGCACGCGAGATCTCGTCCTGAATCGCGAAGACGTCTTCGAGCTCCCGGTCGTAGACTTCAGACCAGAGCTGGTATCCGTTGGATGCGTCGGTGAGCTGCGTCGAGATGCGCAGCCGCTTGCCGGCTTTCCGCACGCTGCCTTCCAACACGGACCCGACACGGAGTTGTTCGCCGATCTTACGAACGTCGAGCTCCTTGCCTTTCAACGCGAACGAAGACGTGCGAGAGGCCACCTGGAGACCCGGCAGCTTGGAAAGCGCTCCGATCAGCTCCTCGGTGATCCCGTCGCTGAAGTACTCGTTCTCCATATCGGCACTCATGTTGGTGAAGGGCAGCACAGCGATGGATGCGGTCGATCCCGTCGCTTCCGGCGCAGAAGCCGCGACGGGCGCAAGGTGACCACCAGCCGGCGAATCCTGGCCGGCAGCTGAGACCGCTTGGCGCGGTCCCGAGAGCGCCTCGAGAGCGAACGCCAGATCGCGCGTCGACTGGAACCGTTTGTCCGGACTCTTCTCGAGACAGTGGCGGACGATGCGCACCAACGCCGGTGCCAGCCCATCGACAACCCCCGTCAAGTCGGTGGGCTCCTCGTTGAGGATGGCGTTCATCACTTCGATCGACGTGTCGCGCTGGAAGGCCCGATTACCACAAAGCATCTCGTAGAAGACCGCGCCGAGAGCGAAGATATCGGAGCGATGGTCGGTCTCCTTGGCGCGCACTTGCTCCGGCGACATGTAGCCGGCGGTTCCCATCACCGTGCCGGGCTGCGTGTGAGAAGCTTTGGTTTGGGCCTCGGCATCGAGCTCGCCGTCGGTCTCTTCCACGATGGGCTTGGCGAGACCGAAGTCGAGGATTTTCACTTGATCGTCACGGGTGATGAACAGGTTCTCCGGTTTCAAATCGCGATGAACGATCCCCTTGTCGTGGGCGGCGGCCAGTCCCAGCGCTATCTGATGGGCGTATTCCATGGCTTTGCTCCACCCGATCGCGCCGCGGTCCAATCGTTGGCGCATGGTCTGGCCTTCGAGCAGTTCGGTTGCCGTATAGAGAGCGCCGTCTTGCTCTCCATAATCAAAAATCGCCACGATGTTGGGGTGGGACAGCGCTGCTACCGCCTTGGCCTCGCGCTCGAAGCGCTGTCGAAACTCGACCTGCGTCGAAAGCTGCTCTTGAAGGACCTTCACGGCGACGGTGCGGTCGAGCCGTGTGTCGCGAGCGCGAAACACCTCACCCATGCCGCCGGCTCCGATCGACTCGATGATTTCGTACGGGCCGATCTTCTTGTGAATTGCCATCTCCGCCGTCCTGCCAATCGGTCTGACCACGATGCCAAGAATCGTTGGAGACTCTAGCCTCACGCTCCACTCGGATCAACGAACGACCCGACCCCGAGACGAGCGATGGAGCCATCGTAGGTGGCTCCCGCGTTCCGACTACAATGCTGCGGGCTCTTCTGCCACAGGAAGCCGCGAACATGGTCGGCAAAACCCTTGGTCACTCCGAGATCGTCGCGGTGCTCACCCTCGTTGCCTCGATGGGTTGCGCGTATCAACCCTCGTTCGACGTGATCGCTCACCGGGGTGCCTCCGGATACGCTCCGGAGCATACGATCGCTGCGTACGACCTGGCCCTCGAGATGGGGGCTGACTTCATCGAGCAAGACCTCCAGATGACGCGCGACGGCGTCCTCGTCGTGCTTCACGACGATACGCTGGACCGGACGGTGCGCGGCCCGGCCGCCGACTGCACCGGGGTCGTGCGCGACAAGTCGTACGCGCAGCTGCAGCGTTGCGATGTGTCGAGCTGGTGGCAGGAGGCGGATAACACCGCCGCGCTCGTGACTCCGGCGGACGTCGTTGCCGCCGAGCCCATTCCGACGCTGGACGACGTGCTCGCCCGCTACGGCGAGGCCGCTCGGTACTACATCGAAACGAAGCAGCCTGAGGCGGCACCGGGGATGGAGGAGGCGCTGCTGCGGATGCTCGCCGCCCATGACCTCCTACCGGTTTCCCGCGCCGATCGAAGGGTGCTCGTGCAGTCCTTCAGCCGTGCCAGCCTGCAGAAAATCCACGCCCTCGAGCCCGATGTCCCGCTCATCCAGCTCGTCGGGGAGGACGACATACCGGAGGAGTGGGACGCGGAATTGGACGTCATAGCGGGCTATGCGGTTGGAATCGGCCCGTCGTGGGTCGACGTAACACCGGAGCTGGTCGCCGCCGCCCACCGGCACGGCTTGCTCGTCCACCCCTACACCGTCGATGAAGAGGTCGACATGGAACGCCTGATCGGGTTCGGCGTGGACGGGATGTTCACGAGCTACCCGGACAGGCTCGTCGGCGTGCGCGCCCGAGCCATCAGATAAGGGCTCTTGACGACGGCCACGCCGGAACGTTATAACGTTGTTATAACGAGGAGCGAGACATGATCAAGAACCTGCAAAATCACGGAAACAGTAAGGCCCTGGTCATCGACAAGCCGATCATGGATGCCCTGGGAATCGACGGCGACACGCAGCTTCAGGTCACGGTGAGCGGCAACTCGTTGATCATCACGCCGGTCAACGTGGGGGTCGGGAGGGAGCGGGTCCTGGAAGCCATCGAGAAGCTCCGGCCGCGTTATGGCGAGATGCTCGAGCGACTGGCCGAGTGAACAAGGATGATGTTCGCTTCCTGGCCGTCGCCGACGTCCTGACCATCCACGAGAACACGATTGGGTACGAGGGCGGCATGGCCGGCCTTCGGGATCCCGGCCTGCTCGAGTCTGCGGTCCTCATGCCGCAGCAGCAATTCGGCGGCGAGTACCTTCACCCGGGGCTGGCCGAGATGGCCGCAGCTTACTTGTTCCACATCGCACAGAATCATGCGTTCCACGACGGCAACAAGCGAACCGCCGTGCTGGCGGCTCTGATCTTCCTCGACGTCAATGGCGTGAGCTCACTTCCGCCGCCTGATGAGCTCGAGGAAAAGACGCTCGCGGTAGCCGCCGGGAAGGCAACCAAGGATGAGCTCACCGCGTGGATGCGAGCGCAGCTCGATTGACTGACGCCCTCGTCCGAGTCATCAGATAAGGCGGTATCCGGATGGACATCTTCGTAGCCGAGCTCGTAGGCACAGCGATTCTCATACTCCTGGGCGACGGGGTTGTGGCGAACGTCGTGCTCGCCCGCACCAAGGGTCATGGTTCCGGCTGGATCGTGATCACGACGGGGTGGGCGCTGGCCGTGGCGATGGCGGTGTACGCGGTGGGACGGGTCAGCGGCGCCCACATCAACCCGGCGGTGACGCTGGGCCTGGCCTCGATCGGTAGCCTCGCCTGGGTGCAAGTGCCGGTCTACCTGGCGGGCCAGATGGTCGGCGCCGTGATCGGCGCGGTGCTGGTGTATCTGTCTTACCGGCTCCTAGCCCCGCGCAAACCCTCGCCCTGCCTCGGTCTTCCCGTCTAAAGCCAATGCCAGTGCGGGTCTTCACGGTATTATCTAGTAAGTTTCGAGAGCGAGGAGTAGCGCGAAGTAGCGCCCGAGTAGTAGCTTCAGAGTAGCTTCGGGGCGCGGAAAGCCCTGGAAACCTGCAGCAAGGAAGGCGCAAAATGCCAAATATGAGCTACTGCCAGTTCGAGAATACGGGGCGCGCGATCAATCAGTTGATCGCCACAATGAAGGACGCCCGGAGCTACCGCGACCTGGATCTGAACGAACACGAGGAGACCGCCTGGCGCCAGCTCACCGGCCTGTGCGAAGAGGTGATGGCGCTGCAGGGAGACCTGGAAGAAACGCGCGGCGACGAGCAGGAATACACGTCGGTCAAGCAGATCGGCACGGCCGCCACGCCTATACCCGAGGACTTGGTACTGGGGTTGGACAAGGTGGCGATCAAGCAGGTTCGCGACCTCGCGTTCGAAGCGTTCAATGCCGATCTCGAAGGCGAGAACGCCGGTTACTTCGAGACGTTGGCGGGTGCGATCGAAGACGAGCTGTACGGGCGGGGGAGGTAACGATGGAGTTCCGAAGCGCCGTAGGCGCTTACGGGGTCGACGACCTGCAGGCAATGGACGCGGACGAACTCGAAGAGCTGCGCCGCTTCGCGATCGACCGTTTCAACGAGCACCTAGAACATCACATCATGACCGGCGGGCCGGTGCCGCCGCCGGATTGCCGCCGCTGTGCGTACTTCCAGACGCTGGTGGGCGCGGCCGAAGACGAACTAGCCAAGCGACGGAGGTAACGATGGAGACCGACGAGGTGGTGCTCCGCGTCAGGTGCGACAATTGCAACCACATCGAGACCGAGGAGCAGGCGGCCCCGACAGTGCGCGACGACGTTGGTCGCGTGACGCTGGCAGTCGGCCAGAAATTGGAAATGATGTGTTGGGATTGCGGCTGCACGCAGATGCATTTGGTCGAAGAAGAAGGCGCCCCGGTGCCCGAGATCACACCCTACGAGTGGAGCTGACCATGGCGAGACTGACGAAGCGAGTAGTTGACGCGGCGCGCCCGCCCGACAAGGGAAAGACGATCACCTGGGACAACGGCATACCGGGTTTCGGGCTGGCCGTCTACGCCTCCGGCCGCCGAAGCTACGTACTGAAGTACTCGATCCACGGTCGTCAACGCTGGCTCACGCTCGGCACCCACGGCGCAATGACCCCGGAACGGGCGCGGAAACGAGCGGAGAAGGCGCGCGGCTTGATTGCCGATAATATCGACCCCGCAGCCGAGCGGCAGCGCGAACGCGAGCAGCAAACCACGGTCGCCGACCTGGCCGACGCGACGATGACCGAGGTCCGCGCGAAGAAGAAAAGCGGGACGGTGAGGGCGTACAAAAATCAGCTCGCTCACGTCCGCAGCGGGTTCGGAAAGCTGCTGCCCCGAGCCGTCAGCCGCGACGCCGTGCGACGCTGGCACCGAAAGATGTCGGACACGCCGAGCATGGCCAACCGGGCGTTGGACAGGTTGACCGCGCTGATGAAGGAAGCCGAAACATTGGGCCTGATTCCGCGGGGGTCCAACCCTTGTCGTGGCGTGGCACGCTACGCCGAGCAGCCGCGAACACGGTTCCTCAGCGGGGAAGAATTGGCCCGCCTTGGCGAGACCATCAGGGGTCTGGAAGGCGCGCGCGGCGGCATAAGCGCCGACGCCGCGACGGCCCTGCGGCTCTTGCTGTTCACCGGCTGCCGCGTCGGGGAGATACTGAATCTCCGGTGGGCCGACGTCGATCTCGAACGCGGCGTCGCAAATTTGGCCGACGCCAAAGCTGGGGCGCGCCCCGTGTTGCTTCCGGCCCCGGCGGTCGATCTGTTACTGGCACGGCGCCGCGAGAACCCGGATGGCGAATTTGTGATTCCGGGTCAGAAATTTGGCGCGCCGATGAACAACATCTCGCCCGCCTGGCGCCGTGTTCGGGAGGCCGCTGACATCGAGGACGTCCGCCTGCATGACCTTCGACACACCGTGGGCGCGTGGGGTGCAAGCAGCGGCGCGCCGCTGCTGGTGATCGGCAAAATCCTGGGGCACCGCAACGCCGCGACCACCGCGATTTACGCGCACCTTGCCGACGACCCGGTGAGGGCGGCGAGCGAGAAAATCGGCGCTGAAATCGCCGCCGCGATGAACGCCCCGACCGAGGTTGACGACCCGGTCGAGGACGAAGTTAAGGTCCACTAAAAAAAAAAAAAAGCGTTTTACTTTTCGTTGCTTCGCTATATATGATTTTACCGTAGTAGCGAAGCACAAAATTTCGCCTCCAGCGGCTGGGGGCAGCATCACGAGGCCGCCGACGTTCGAAGCACCGAGAACGTCGGCGGCCTTTTTCTATTGAG
>CBDUXW010000021.1:0-13964 GCA_965371275.1 uncultured bacterium
CCGGGTCCTGACCGGACCCCGGCGAGGCGACGCTCACGAAGCGATAGGTGTCGCGCGGGGCGAACAGGTGCACGTCGGCGCCGCGGATATCTTCCGTTAGTTGCTGTAGGGGCGTGATGTCGTCCATGATCCAGAACCCACGCCCGTAGGTGCCGATCACCAGATCGTTGAAATGCGGCTGGATGGTCAACCAGTGGACCGGGGCGTGCGGCAGGTTGCTCTGCAGCGCCTCCCAGGAACCGCCGTCGTCGAAGCTCACGTACACGGCGTTCGCCGTGCCGGCGTACAGCAACCCGGGCCGGTGCGGGTCCTCGCGAATGACGTGGGTGTAGGCCAGCGGGCCGGCGGGGATGCCGCCGGCGGCGACGACCGCCTCGAATTCGAGCCCCTCGCCCATCGCCGGAGTCCCTTGGTGCCCATCGATCCGCGTCCAACGGGCGCCGTAATCCTCGGTCTTGTAGAGAAACGGCTCGAAAATGCCGATCTGATGCGTATCCACGGCCACGTAGGCGCTTCCCGCCGCGTGCTGCGACGGCTCGATGATCGAGATGGTGCTGAACGGCGGCAGCTCGGGCATGTTGTCGGAGACCCGCGTCCAGTTGTCGCCGCCGTCCCGTGTGATCTGCACCAGCCCATCGTTCGTCCCCGCCCAGATGACGTCTTCCTCGACCGGTGATTCGGCGATGGCGAACAGCACCGCGGCATAGGTCGGGCTGGTGTCGTCGTAGGTGAGGCCGCCGGTCTTCAGTAGCAGGGCGGGGTCGCCGGTCGACAGGTCGGGGCTGATCACCTGCCACGTCACGCCGCCGTCGGTGGTCTTGTGCACCACCTGGCTGCCGATGAACACCTTGTTTTCGTTGTGCGGCGAGATGTGAATGGGGAACGTCCACTGAAACCGATACGGCAAGTCGGCGGCCGCCCAGCCTTCCGGATTGTCGGGCCACGGGCTGACGTTGCGGGAATGGCCGGTGCGCAGGTCGTGCACCGACAGAATGCCGTCGTAGCAGCCCGACCAGACAATGTCGCCATTGCCCGAAGGAATGCCGAATCCGGACTCGCAGCCGCCGATAGTGCGCCACTCGCCGATCGCGATCGAGCCCCCGGTGCGACTGTTGCTGGGGCCGCGCCATGCGGCGCCGTCCTGCCGGTTGCCCATCACGTAGTAGGGAACCTTGTTGTCGGCGAACACGTGGTACATCTGGGCGATCGGCAGGCGCGGCCGCGCCCACGACGATCCCCGCGTCGTCGAGATCGAAATGCCCCCGTCGTTGCCGACCAGGATGCGGTCGGGCAGCAACGGATCGAGCCAGATGTCGTGGTTGTCACCGCCGGAACTACCGGCCTCCCAGGTGCGCCCGCCGTCGAAGCTGCGCCGGTGCCGGGTGGACATGGTGTGGACCTCGTCGGCATCGTCGGGAGCCACGCCGAGGCGCGTGTAGTACAGGGGTCGCTGCATCAAGTCGTGATCCGAGCTCACGGCGCGCCAACTGGCGCCGCCGTCGTCGGAGCGATAGAGGGTGCCGTGGCCGGGGTCGACGGGTGCAATCAGACCGTTGCTCGACAGCTCGATGAGCGCGTACACGCGCTTCGAGTCGGCCGGCGTCATGGCCAGGCCGATCTTGCCCACCGGGCCGTCCGGCAGACCGCGGGTGCCGGTGAGGTTTTCCCAGGTGTCGCCGCCGTCCTTGCTCATCCACAGGCCGCCGCCCGGCCCGCCGCTGGTGCGGCCCCAGGTGCGAATCAGCAGGGGCCACATGCCGGCGAACAGGATGTTGGGGTTGTTCGGATCCATCACGATGTCGGCGGCGCCCGTGTTCTCGTCGACGAACAGGACCCGCTCCCAGGTTGTGCCGCCGTCCTGCGTGCGGAACACGCCGCGCTCCTGCTGCGGCCCGTAGCCGTGGCCCAGCGCGGCCGCGAAGACGGTGTCGGGATTCTGTGGGTCGACAACGATACGGCCGATGCGGCCGGTCTTGTCGAGGCCCATGTGTTGCCAGGTATCGCCGTTGTCGACCGACTTGTAGATGCCGTTGCCGGTCAAGATATTGGAGCGAATGAACGTCTCGCCGGTGCCGGCCCAGATGACGTTGGTATTCACGGGATCCACCGCCAGCGACCCGATAGCAGCCACCGGCTGGTCGTCGAACACCGGGTCCCAGGTAATCCCGCCATCGGTGGAACGAAACACCCCGCCCGAGGCGGCGCCGAAGTAGATGACGTTGGCGTCGCCGGGCACGCCGGCTACCGCAGAAACGCGGTTGCCGACCGGACCGATGTGCCGGTAAGTGAGGGCGTCGAGCGGGCCGTCACCGCCGGGCTGCGGTGCGGCTTGGTCGCCGCGAAACTGGCCGACCGCCGGCGTCGGGAAGGCGATTGCCAGCGCCAGAAGCGCGATTGCAGGGATCGGAACAACCGAGAAAGCCTTCCGCATCAGGGAACCTCCACCGTCAGGAAGCGGTACTTGAAGTCAGTACGGCGAAGTTAAACACCTCGCCGCAAGTGTGCCAACGTCGGGGCGCCGCGCCTATTCCTTGCGCAACGCCAGCATCGGGTCAACGATCGTGGCACGCCGTGCCGGCAGGTAGCCGGCCAGGGCGGCGACGAGCGCGAGGCACAAGGCCACGGCTCCCAACACCAGCGGGTCGTTGGGCCGGACCTCGAAGAGCATCGATCCCAGCCAGCGGGCAAGCGCCAGCGAGCCGGCGGTTCCCACGAGTACACCGATGCCCGCCAGCCACACACCCTGGCGCAGAACCAAAGCACGTACCTGGCGGCGATCGGCGCCCAGCGCCATGCGGATGCCGATCTCGTGGGTGCGTTGGGTAACCGTGTACGACAACACACCGTAAATTCCGATCGCGGCCAGCAACAAGGCGACGCCCGCGAACGCGGTCATCAGCGCCGTGGCGAAGCGCTGCGCCGCGATGCCGTTGTCGACCACGCTCTGCATGGCGCGAACGCGGTACAGAACGAGCTGTGGATCGACAGCGCCCAAGGCGCCTCGCACCTGATCGACAATCGCCAGCGGGTCGCCCGCCGTGCGCACGGTTTGGATCATCGCCCAGTTGCGGTTCGTCGCGTACTGATCGTGGGCGATGTACACGTCGGGTCCGAACGTGCCCAGCGGATCGCGCGACGAGTTGCTCACGACGCCGGCAATCTCGTATTCGCGGCCGGCCAGCCGCATCGGTGTGCCTATCGGGTCGCTGTCGGCAAAGAGCTCATCGGCGATGACCTGGTTGATGAGCAACATGCGGGGTGACTCGAGCGTGTCCTCTTCGGCGAAACCGCGGCCGCGGAGAAGGTCGATGCCCATGACCTGCAAATAGTCCTCGTCGATCACTCGCACGTTGGGTCCCGTGCGCGCCCTCTCGCTCTCCGGGTCGATGTCGAGGCGCCGTAGGCCCCACTGGTGGTAATCGCCCTCGCTGGGCAGAAACGAGACGGCGCCGACGGAATCGACGCCGGCAATGGCGCGGACGCGGGCAAACAAGTCGTCGTAGAAGGCGATGCGCTGTGCGCCTTCGGGGTAGCGACTGTCGGGCAGGTGCACCTCGTAGGTGACCACGCCGCCTGCGTTGACGCCGAGGTCGACATTGATCAGGTTGTTGAAGCTCTTGATCAAGAGCCCGGCGCCGAACAACAACACCAGTGCCAGCGATACCTCGGCAACGACGAGGGCGCCGCGGGCGCGATATATCGGTCCGCTCACCGAGTTGCCACGGTCTTCCTGGCGCAGGCTGCGTTCGAGGTCGGGTCGCGAAAACCGCAGAGCCGGAGCCATGCCGAACAACAGGCCGGTCAGGAGCGTCACGACGGCGGTAAAGCCGAACACGCGCAGGTCGATGCCGAGCTCGGCAACCCGCGGCAAGGTATCGGGGGCCAGCCTGACCACAGCGGCGAGGCCCGCGAACGACAGCAGCAGGCCGGCAATGCCGCCGGCGATCCCCAAGAGCAAGCTCTCCGACAGCATCTGGCTGATGAGTCGCCGGCGTGGCGCGCCGAGCGCGGCGCGAATCGCGAGCTCGTGGGAGCGGTCGGCGCCGCGTGCCAGAAATAGGCCGGCAATGTTCACGCAGGCGATCAGCAGCACCATGCCGACGGCGCTCATCAGCGTCCAGAGCATGGTTCGCGTCGCGCCCACCTTGTCCTCCAGCAGCGGCACGATCAGTGCACTTTGCCCCTCGACGTCGTCGTACATCGCCTCGTAGGTGGGAACGAGCGCATCGATGCGGGCCCGTGCCTGTTCGACCGTAACGCCTTCACGCAGGCGGCCGACCGCGCTCAGATAGTGGTTGTCCCAGTCGTTCGGATCGTAGCCTTCAGCCACTGGTAGGAGCTGTTCCGGGTGCCAGATGTCGACCTGGCTGCCGATGGGGTTGCGAAAGCCGGCCGGCATCACGCCGACGACGGTTCGCGGCGCGCCTTCGATGTCCAAGGTTTGCCCCACGACATCGGGCGCACCGTTGAAATAGCGTTGCCACAGGCCGTAGCTGAGCATCACCACGCCGGCGTTGCTGTGCTCCTCCTCACGCCGAAATTCTCGTCCCAGCGCCGGCTCGACGCCGAGCACGGCGAGCATGTCGGCGCTGATCGGCATGGCGAGGATGCGCTCGGGCTCATCTCCCAGCATGACGTCGACCCCGGTTTCGCCGTACGTGTAGAGGCCGGCGAGGCCGTCGAAGACGTCGGTGAGCTCGCGGTAGGCAAGAAACGCGGCCCCGGCCAGGAAACTGGGCTCCTCGGGATCGCTCGGCCAGCTCTGATACACGCGCACCAGGCGTTCCGGGTTCTCGTAGGGCAGGGGCGACAGCAGGACGCCGTCGACAACCGTGAAGACCACGGTGTTGGCGACGATGCCAATGGCCAAGGTGAGCACGACCACGGCGGCAAAGCCGGGGCTCTTTCTCAGGTTTCGTAAGCTGTGACGAAGCGTCTGCAACGCAACCTCGATGCCGCTGGTGCGGCGGCCGTTGCGGGGAGCAACAGGGTTGGGTGGAAAAATGGTTTCGGGAGTCGTCCGCCTTTTACCGGTGCTGCTATCGGCGGCGCCCGATGCAGCCTGACGGTGGGCGCGAAAGGCGCTGCACGGAAGCTCCCCGAGCGTGCGGGCGGTGACCGAGGCCGCGCCCATCCAGCCGCGCTGCCGGCGCTGCTCGCGCCGCAAGTCGATGTAGAGCTCGAGCATGTCGCGGCCGAAGCTGCTGCGGACAGGCTTCGGGTAGGCAAGCAGAAGAAGTTGGTACAGGCGCGCCATCGAATTATTCCCTGCGTAGCGCCGTCATCGGGTCGACCGCCGTAGCGCGCCGCGCCGGAAGATAGCCGGCCAGCGTCGCGATCGTAACCAGACCGGCGGCGACCACCGCCAGCACGAACGGGTCGCCCGGCTCGACTTCGAAGAGCATCGATGCGAGCCAGCTGGTGAGGCCCATCGACAGGATCACGCCGAGCAGCAAGCCGGTCGTCGTGAGCGCCAAGCACTGGCGCATCACCATTCCACGGAGCTTGCGCACGTCGGCGCCGAGCGCCATGCGAATGCCGATCTCCCGAGTGCGCTGGGATACCGTGTACGATAGCACCCCGTAGATCCCGATCGCGGCGAGTGCCACCGCCGCCGCCGCGAACGTGATCATCAGCAGCATGGAGAAGCGCTGCGGCGAGATTCCCCGGTCGACGACGTCCTGCATCGTGCGAATTCGATACAAAACGAGCTGACTGTCGATCTCACCCAACTCGGCGCGTAACTGCCCGACAATCGCCAGCGGGTCGCCGCTCGTACGCACGGTTTGGATCATCGCCCAGTTGCGATCATCGGCGTACTGAGCATGTGATACGTACACCTTCGGTGACGTCGCACCGAGCGGATCGAAAGCCGTGTCGGAGACGATGCCGACGACTTCGAACGGGGCGTCCGAGAAGCCCACCGGTGTGCCGAGGGGATCGCGGTCGGTGAAATGCGCCGCTGCGAGCGCCTCGTTGATCAATATCACCTTCTGCGATTCCAGCGTGTCGGAGGGCTCGAAGCTGCGGCCGCGAAGGAGCTGAATGCCCATCAACTCCAGGTAGTCACCGTCGACGATGCGGACGTCGGCTGCGGTCCAAGCGTCGTCATCTTCGAGGTCCAGGTCAGCGCGACCGAGCCCCCAGATGTGATAGCGGCCTTCGGTCGGGAGATAGGAGACAGCGCCGATTCCCTGCACGTCGGCGATTGACCGAGCGCGGGCGAAGAACCGGTCGTAGAAGGCGATTCTCTGTTGTGGTTCGGCGTAGCGGGATTGCGGCAGGTGGACTTCGTAGGTGAGCACACTCTCCGTGCCGATCCCGAGGTCGACGTCGAGTACGCGCATGAAGCTCTTGGTCAGAAGGCCGGCGCCGAGCAACAGAACCAGCGAGATCGCGACCTCGGCGATCACCAGGCCATCACGCAGCCGGCCGGTGTTGCCGCGGGTGTTACCGCGGCTGTCGTTGCGCAGTGTCCGTTCCAGCTGGGGACGGGAGAAGTGCAGCGCCGGGGCGATGCCGAACACCAGGCCCGTCAGCAACGAAACAGCAGCAGCGAACGCGAATATCTGGAAATCGATACCGAGCTCGGACAAGCGGGGCAGGTTGTCCGGACTGAAGGCGATCACGGCGCGCAACCCGGCGAACGACAACAGTAATCCGGCGACGCCGCCGGCCGCTCCGAGCAACAGACTTTCGGTGAGCATCTGGGCTACCAGTCGGCGGCGGCCGGCGCCGAGCGCGGCGCGGATGGCGAGCTCCTTCCAGCGATCGGCGCTACGCGCCAGGAACAGATTGGCGACGTTCACGCAGGCGATCATCAGCACCATGCCGACGGCCGCCATGAGCACCCACAGCATCGTGCTCGTGTGGCCCACGGTGTCCTCGAGCAACGGCACGAGCCGGGCGCGTACGTTCGTGGCTCTTGGTTCGTCGACGGCGATGCCGGCAACCAGCGCGTCGAGCTGGTCGTGGGCTTGTTCGATGGTGACGCCCGGCCGCAGCCGGCCGATGACGCTCAAGTAGAAGTTGCCCCAACTATTGCGTCCACCGGGTTGCATATTGTCGGGGCGATACAGGTCCACCGACCCGCCGATCGGATTACGGAATCCGGGCGGCAGGACGCCGACGACGGTGTGAGGGAAGCCTTGCAGGTCGATATTTCTGCCCAGAATGTCAGGATCGCCGGCGAATGCGGACTGCCAGAGTCCGTAGCTGATCATCGCCACCGTTGAAGCGCCGGTTTCCTCTTCCGGGAGGAACTCGCGGCCGAGCAGTGGCTCGACGCCGAGTATCTCGAGGAGACGCGAGCTGATCGGCATCATGACGATGCGCTGGCTGTTGTCGTCACGGATCAGATCGACGCTTGTTTCGCGATATGTGTACAGCGTGCCCAATCCCTCGAACAGATCGGTTTGCTCGCGAAAGGCTAGGAAGCCGCTGCCGGGCACGAACTGCCGCTGCTCGAGGTTCTCAGGGCGGGCCGTGTACAAGCGCACCAGCCGTTCCGGACTCTCATAGGGGAGGGGAGACAGCAGCACGCCGTTGACCACGGTGAACACGACCGTGATGGCGCCGATCCCGAGGGCCAGGGTGAGAATGACGACCGTAGCGAAACCGGGTGATCGCCTGAGGTTTCGGGTGGCGTAGCGCAGGTTGTGGATCGCGGCGTCGAGCAAACCGGCTTTTCCTCCGTTGCGGGGATCGAGGGGGGCGCGCCGCCGGAACGGCGACGATTTTGAGGATGAGCGTTCGTGTCCCGCCGTCGGCTGATGCGAATGTGCGCCAGCGTTGGACCGCCGCGCCGCGATGGCGCTGAACGGCAGCTCGGCGAACGTGCGCACGATGACAGATGCTGTGGCCGTCCAACCGCGTCGCCGCCGCTCCTCACGGCACAGGTCGGCAAACAGCTCCTGCATGTCGCGGCCAAGCGATTCGCGGACGCGGGCGGGGTACGCCACGAGGAACAGGCGGTACAGCCGTATCATCGGGTCCTGCCGGTGCTGCTTGCAAGATCGTGTTGCTCGGCGACCTTCACCAAGGCCTTGAGGCGGGCGGTTTCGGCGGTCGCCACCTGGTGCCCCAGATCGGTGATGCGGTAGTAGCGCCGCCGCCGATTGTCGAGGTCTGCCGATGGCTTGCGCTCTGATTCTTCCAACAGACCTTCGGTCAGGAGCCGTTGCAGGACGCTGTAAAAGTTGCCGGGAACCAAGCGCAGCGTGCGGCCCGACAGCTCTTCAATTTGCTTGACGAGGCCGTATCCATGGCGCTCGCCGTCGGTCAGCGCCACCAGCGTCAGATAGTCCGTCGGTTTCATCGGCATGTGCTCGTCGATCGGGCTCATGGCATCTCTCTGGTTTGTTCTCGCCGGTACGCACCCGGCAAGTATTATGCGAAAAATCAGTATACTAATTATTAGTATATGTATTTCTTGGATGCAACGGGGCGCGCCAGGGTTTATCGGCGATTTTCCTCTTGACGCCCGCAGCATGCCCAGGGTGTGATGGGCGCCGAGCTCACCCGGAGAACCTGGAGGACGCCGTGTTCATGCGAGAAATGCTCACTGTTGCCCTGGCGGCAGCGATGTCAACGGCATCCCCGTCGGCAGTCCCCGCGCAGGAGAGCGGTCTTGCGGCCGAACAGGTCGAGCTCGTCGAAAAGATCCTGTGGAGCAGCGACGATCAATCGAGTCAGGCCGCGGCCGCGCTCCGGGCCCTCCGAGGCGCGGAGAGTCCGAGCTCCCGAGCGGAATTCCTGCATCTGGAGGAAATCCTCCGTGCGGGGCGCCCGCCGGCGACGTCGGGCGAGCCGACGGTCGCTGCGGTGGGTTCTACTCCAGACGTGCAGGTTGCGACGTTCCTGGTGGAGCTCCCCGACGGTCGCGAGCTTCCCGTTTTTGTCGCCTTGCCGCCGGCGTACGACCCGGGACGGCCGTGGCCGATGATCTTCGCCATGCACGGCGGTCCCCCGGGAAGTGAAGAGGGCGCCATTCGCAGCGCCGGGCGCATGATCGACGTGTGGCTGCAAGCGGCCGCCGACGCCGGCTGGATCGTGGTGTCTCCGGCGATGGTGCACGTCCGTTCGATGGGCGGTCGCACCGAGAATCGCTTGCCCTACGAAATACTGCGTCCAGAGCAGGCGGCGGCGATCATCTCGGCGACGCAGCGGCGCTATCGGATCGATCCCGACCGCATCGTGTCGACGGGGATCTCGCTCGGTTCGAACTTTTCCATCGCCTATGCGGCGTCGATTCCCGATCGATTCGCGGCGATCGTTCCGGTTTCGACGGAGGGCGACTCGCGCGAGCATCTGCTGCGCAACTTGCAGCACGTGCCGACGTACGTGCTCGAGGGCACCCAGGATCGCAACATTCGCGGCATCTCCGGACCACGAGCGCTGGGCGACATCCTGGCCCGGTTCGCCTATGACGCCACCTACAGGGAGTTCGGCGATCGCGCCCATGAAGGGTTCCAGGAGTTGTACCCCGACGTCCTGCGCTGGTTGGCGACCCGGCCGCGCGACGTCTATCCACGTGCGGTGTTGCGGGTGCCGCACTGCGGCATCATGCCGCTGTCGCGCCGCGTATTCTGGGTCGAATCAGACACCCGGCAGAGCGTAGTGCAGGCCCACATCGCGGGCGACAACCACGTCGAGATCACGGCGCGCTGGGCAGGTGTCGTGACGCTGTACCTGCACGATCGTCTCGTCGACCTCGACCGGCCGATCGCGCTGACGGTCAACGGTGTGAGCTTGCCCCCTCGAACGGCTCACCGTTCCGTGGAGTTCGCGGCGCGGCAGGCCCGGCAGCTCGACGATACGGGGCGCGCCGCCGCCGCCGTGATCACCGTCACGATTCCGCAAACTCGAGCGGCGGCTGCCGCCGGCGAGGAGCTGTGGTCGTCGCTGGATCCGCAGCATCCTGAGGGTCGCTTGTCGTTCTGGGAGTTCTACGCCGTGAACGCGCTGGTGGAGCGCTTCCCGGCGGTCGGCCTGCGCGGTCGAGAGGTCACCCATGCATCCGACCTGGCCGCTGCGGTGACCGCCGCCGGCGGCTCGTTGGTTGCCGAGTCCGTGGGCATCGAGCTCGACGCGATCGATATCGACGGGCCGTTCGCCGGGGCGGGCATGCGAGCCGGCGACATCCTGCTAACGGTCGGGGGTGAGCCCTTCTTCCGCGGCCGCGGCGGGCTCGAGAACCTGCACCACTGGCTGGCGCGCGAGCTCACGGGAACGCCGCGTGCCTACGACCTACTCGTGTGGCGGGACGGCGCACTGTACGTGCTCGAGGCCGAGCTCGCCCTGGGACCCTATCTGGCGCCGTAACAGGCTGTGGTGAGACCCATCAGGGGTTCGCCATGATCTGCGAGGCGCGGCACTGCCGGGGAAGCGCGGTTCGGCGGCTCGTTTTCATCATCGTTCCCGGAGTTTGATTGACCATACAACAACGATAATATGGTCGAATTATCTCCGAAAAGAGTGCCGCGCTCCGTGGGGGCTTTGAACCGCGTATGACAACAAAACTCGACGACTTTCGTTTTCAGCTGGCCGGCCGCGAGCTCGTGCCGCTGGTGATCGGCGGCATGGGCGTGAACATTTCGACCGCCGAGCTGGCGCTCGAGGCGGCGCGCCTAGGCGGCGTCGGCCACATCTCCGATGCCGGCATCGAAGCGGTTGCCGACATGCGCTTCGGCACCAAGTTCGTGCGCCAAAAATTCCAGCGCTATCGCTCGAACCTGCCGAGCGCCGACAAGTCGGCGGTGCATTTCGACCTCGACACGGTGGCCGAGGCGCAGCGCCTCCACGTCGCCGGCACGATGGAGCGCAAACAGGGCGGGGGATTGATCTTCTTGAACTGCATGGAGCGGCTGCTGATGAACGACCCGCGCGGCACGTTGCGGGCCCGCCTGGCCGCGGCGATGGATGCGGGGATCGACGGCATCACGCTGAGCGCCGGCCTGCACCTCAAGTCGCTGGCTCTGGTTGCGGACCACCCGCGATTTCGCGACGTGATGTTCGGCATCATCGTGTCGTCGGCGCGCGCCCTGCACCTGTTCTTGCGCAGCGCGGCGCGGCTCGACCGCATGCCCGACTACATCGTCGTCGAGGGGCCGCTGGCCGGTGGGCACCTGGCGTTCGGTCCGGATGACTGGCACGAATACGATCTGCGTACGATCTTCGCCGAGGTCTTGGATTTGCTCGACGAGAAAGACCTCGAGATCCCGGTTATCCCGGCCGGTGGCGTGTTTACCGGTGCCGACGCCGTCGCCTTCCTCGAGAGCGGAGCGGCAGCCGTGCAGGTGGCCACCCGGTTCACGATTACCGAGGAGTCGGGTCTACCGGCCAGCGTCAAGCAGGAGTATCTGCGCGCCCGGGAGGACGACATCGTCGTCAATCAGCTGTCGTCCACCGGGTACCCGATGCGCATGTTGAAGCAGTCTCCGTGCCTGCACCACAGCGCCAAGCCCAACTGCGAGGCCCTCGGCTACGTTCTCGATGCCAACGGCAAGTGCGCCTATCTCGAGGCCTGGCACGAGGCCGCGGCGAGCGGCGAAGCGCCGGTCAAAGTGGACGGCAAGATGTGTCTGTGCACGGAGATGCGGTCCTTCAACGTGTGGACGTGCGGCCACAACGCCTATCGGCTCAAAGACACCGCCACGCGCCTCGCCGACGATGTCTACCGGCTGCCGACGGCCGAAGAGGTGTTCCTCGATTATCAGTTCGGCACCGCGGCGCCGTAGCCACCGGTTGAGAAGTCCAGGCCCACTAGTTGCCCGGCGCCGCCGCCCATTCCGCGGCACGCAGCTCGGCGCGCTTGCACTTGCCGGTCGTCGTCTTGGGAAGTGCCTCGACGAACTCGATCTTGCGCGGGTACTTGTAGGGTGCGGTGCGGTCCTTGGTGTGCTCTTGCAAGGCCACCACCAGCTCGTCGCTCGCCGCGTAGCCCGGCTTCAGCACGACGAACGCCTTGACCACTTCACCGCGCACTTCGTCGGGGCTCGACACCACGGCGGACTCGGCAACGGCGTCGTGCGCCAGTAGCGCGCTTTCGACCTCGAACGGGCCCACACGATATCCGGAGGTGATGATCACGTCGTCGGCGCGGCCGACGAACCAGAAGTAGCCGTCGTCGTCGACGTAGGCACGGTCGCCGGTAACGAACCAATCGCCGCGGAAGGCGGCCGCCGTGGCTTCGGGGTCGTCCCAGTATTCCTTGAAGAGCCCGAGCGGTCGCTGTGGGGCGGTTTGCAGCGCGATGTCTCCCTCCTGTCCGGTCGGCAGCACGTTGCCGCGATCATCGATCACCTGGACGTCGTAGCCGGGCACCGCATGACCCATAGAGCCGGGCCGCAGCTCCACACCGGGTGTGTTGGCGACGAGTAGCGAGGTCTCGGTTTGCCCGTAGCCGTCGAGAATCGTGACACCGGTGGCCTCGCGCCACGCCTCGACGACCTCGGCGTTGAGCGGCTCGCCGGCGGCGACGCAATGGCGCAGGCTATGCAGCTCGAGGGCGCCGGGACTGTCGAGCAGGATGCTGCGGTACACCGTCGGCGCCGCGCACATCGTGACGATCGGGTAGTCGGCGAGCAGCCCCGCGGTCTTGACGGCGTTGAAGCGCGGTGCGTCGACCGCGAACACGGCGGCGCCCTGGTTCCACGGACCGTACAGCGAGCTCCAGCCGGCCTTTGCCCAGCCGGTGTCGCTCAGGTTCCAGTGCAGATCGCCCCGGTGGAGGTCCAACCAGTGTGTTCCGGTTACCGCGTGGCGCAACGGGTAGGAGGTGTGCGTGTGCGCGGCCATCTTGGGAGGGCCCGACGTTCCCGAGGTGAAGTAGATCGCTGCGGTTTCGTCGGCGGCGGTGTCGGCGGTGGCGAAATCGGCGTCGTGTTCGCCGACGCACTCGTCGAACGACTCCCAGCCGTCCATCGTGCCGTTGACGACGAGCTTGACGGGTGTCGCGGGGAGGTTCCGCAGCGCCGCGTCGACCCGCGGCGCAACGTCCGGCGTGCAGATCACGCAGGTTGCCGACGAGCGTCGCAGCCGGTACTCGATGTCGTCGCGTGTGAGCTGCGCCGGGCCCGGACTGATGATCGCCCCGAGGCGCAAGCACGCGATGTTGAGGATCCACCACTCGACGATGCGCGGCAGCAAAACGACGACGGTGTCGCCGCGGCCGATTCCCGCCGCCGACAGCAAGTTGCACACCTGACGCGATTGCTCGGCGATCGCGCCGAAGGTCAACTTCGCTTCACCGCCGTCGCTGCTGATCCACCAGAGGGCGAGCGCCTCGGGGTCGAGCTGATCGAGCACGTCGCGGGCGAAGTTGTAGCGGGCCGGAATGTTCGACATGGCGGCAGTGTAGCGTCCGGCGCTGCGAGGGGCCGTGTAGCGCTGCCCACGAGCGCTCATACGCAACCTGCCGGGAGGTGACAACTCGGCGTCGCTTCGCCTGGACGCTGGCGCCCCGGGTCGTCATCATGAACCGAGCAGACCATTCCAAGGAACTCCGGGAGCAAGAAACCGCATGAACCCTCGCAAGACGATCACCATGACCTTGTTTGCCGCGGCGCTCATCGTTGTGGGCCTGGCTGTCGCGTCGCCCCAGGCCCCACAGCTGGCGGATCCGGCGGACGCGCGCACGGTGTCGCTCGACGCCCGTATGCCGATTGACCCCGAGGTTCGCAGCGGTCGCTTCGACAACGGACTGCGCTACTACATCCGCGCCAACCGGGAGCCCGAGAACCGTGCCGAGCTGCGCCTGGTGATCAACGCCGGATCCGTTCTCGAGGACGATGACCAGCGCGGCATGGCGCACCTGCTCGAGCACATGGCGTTCAACGGCACCGAGCATTTCGAGGAGCACGAGCTCATCGAGTTCATGGAGTCGATCGGCATGCGCCTCGGCCCCGACGTCAACGCCTATACGAGCTTCGACGAGACGGTGTACATGCTGCAGGTGCCCACCG
>CBDUXW010000022.1:0-13801 GCA_965371275.1 uncultured bacterium
CCCCTCTTCGACGTGGCAGCCACTGCACGCGTCCGGAGTGCCCAACCGCTCGCTCAGATCCGGCCGCGGCACCCGGAAGCTGTGATCGCTACGCGGATCGACAACCATGTAGGTGGTCGCCGGCATGTGGCACGCCACACACGTCGCGGCCGGGGTCCCGGGTTCGTGTCGTGTGTGCTCGAGGGAGTCGAACTTCGTCGCCAGATGACAACGACTGCACAGGGCGTTGCCCTGATTGTTGAGCCGCAAGCTGTGGGGCAGGTGGCAATCGCTGCACGTCACGCCCTGGGCGTACATCTTGCTCTGCAAGAAGGATCCGTAAACAAATACCTCATCGAGGATCTGGCCGTCGGCGTAGTAGAGGCGCTCGTCGAGCAATGCCGGCCGGTAGAAGTCGGTAAGCGGTCGATCGAATTCGTAATCGTCGCTGAGCCGGCTGCGTCGTGAATGGCACCGGCCGCAGGTCTCCACTTCCGCTCGTGACGCCACCGCCGGATCGCGACTCGCCAGTCCGGTTTCAGGGTCGATGTTCCAGGCCACGTCGGCGATCGTGGGGAACTCGACGACGAGGCCCATTTCGGCCGCCGTTACGATCGCCGGCGCCGTCGGTTGCTCCGCTCCGGGCGGTTCACCCGCGGCGGCGGCCTGCCCGTCGGCCCACTCCGCGTGCTGCGAGCCGGGACCATGGCAGGCTTCGCACGCCACGTCGATTTCCTCGAAAGTGCTCGCGTAGCGATTGCTCGTGACGTCGTAGTTCTTGCGAAAATCCGTCGAATGGCAATCGGCGCACATCGTGTTCCAGGTGAAGGCCACGCCGGTCCAGTGCAACGGATCGCCCGGGCCGACCTGTTCGGCGGGCTGCAAATGGAACCATCGCTGCCCGCCATCGTCTCGCGGCCGGCTGTCCCAGGCCACATCGAGCGCTTGGTAGCGGCCGTCGGGAAACCCGATCAGATACTGCTGCAAGGGCTCGACGCCGAACGTATAGGCAATCCGGAAGTCCTCCGGCCCGCCGCTGGGGCCCTCCGCCTGCACCCAGTATTCGTCGCCACGACGCGTGAATCGAGTCGACTGCCCGCGGCGCTCGAACGTAGCATCGTCGAAGTTACCGAGAACGCTGGCCGCATCCGCTTCCTGCATGGCCAGATCATGGTGCGAGCCGCGCCACCGCTCGGCTTGCTGCGTATGGCACGTGGTACACACCGGACTGCCCACGAATAGCGCTTGCTGTGCAGGAGCCGACTCCCCTGCCCCGCCATCCGACGCCGTGGGGCCGCAGGCCATCGCCAGCGCCGCCGCCAGCAGCACGATGCTCCCCGAAAACGCCCCACAGACACCTGTTCGCACGCCCTGTGCACCACGTTCGTCCATGACTCCATCATCGCGTCTTGCACCCTGAATCGGCAAGCTCGGCGCCGCGGACGATTGATCTTCGAGAGCGGCCCTCACCGTGCCTATCATTCTGTGAGGATCAGAAACGCGAGGCGGCAAGCGTTATCTCGGTAGCGCAGTGGCAAGGCAAGGAAGGGAACTGGAACAGTATGGAACGGCGTAGCTTTCCGCGTACGGGTCTTTCGCTACCGGTGAACCTGACCGTCGTATCGACCGACGACCCGTCGCTCGAGCTCAACGGCCACATCAATGGCGTCACCCGTGACGTCAGCCGCGGCGGCTGCTCCATTATCACCGAACACCACCTGGGCGAGCGAACCCGGTGCATCGCCCGCTTCAAAGCCACCACCGGCCGCATGGATCCGGACACCGTGTGGGCCGAAGTCCGTCGTTCGACAGGCCAGCCGGCCGGCTATGTGATCTGCCTCGAGTTCGAGACGCCGCTGGACGGCTTACGCATTGCGCCCATGGCCGGCCATGTGAGCAGTACGTCCGTCGACCACAATCACCGCGTCCTGGTCGTCGACGACCAGGACGGTGTCCGTTCGCTGCTCGCCCGCTACCTCGGCGCGCGCGGCTACGACGTGCGCACCGCCGCCAACGGCGAGGAAGCGTTCCAGGCGATCCTCCACGATCCGCCCGACGTGCTGCTGTTGGACCTGTATCTGCCGCGCCTCAACGGCCACGACCTGCTGCGCCGCATGCGGGACATGGAAATGTCCGTGGACCTCATCTTCACGATGTCGGGATACGCCGATACCGTCGACGCGCAGGAGTGCTTGCGCCTTGGCGCCGCCGACCACCTGCTCAAGCCCATCGACCTCGATCATCTGCTGCGCAGCCTGCAGCTGCGCGTCGGCGTGCGGGCAAAGCAGGGCGAGCAGTAGCGTAGCGTCCCGGTTACGAGCGTCAGGAGCACCTCTTAGCGAAAGAAGACCGCCTCGAGGTTCAAGACGTTTTGCTGCATGACGGTCAGAAAGTCACCATCCGTCGACCGATTGCCCGCCGGATCGAACACTACGCTGCCGATACCCATCGACATCAACCGACCCACGATCTCGTCGGACGGCTGTCCCTCCCAGATCATCCAACGCGCCGGATGTGACCCCGCGAGCCGCTCCAGGTCGCTCCAGGCGGCGTCATCGGGCATCTCGTCGGGCTCGAAATGTACGCTCTGGAGATTCATGTCGTAGCGGCGTGCCAGGTACTGGTACACGGGATGGGATGCCAGCAACGCTACGTCGCCGGCGTCACGCGTGAGCGACACGAGCCGCGTGTCGAGCGCCTCCAGGTCGAACCGCAGCGCCGCAAAGTTGGTTTCGAAGTCGGTGGCCCGCTCGGGCCGTGCCACGACGAATGCGTCGTGGATGGCGCGCGCCTGCTCGATTGCCAGTTGCGGGTCGAGCCACGTCGTGAAGGCCGTTTCCCCGTGGCTGTGCTCTGCCTCCGGACCGTGACTATGGGTGACCACATCCTCGACCGTTATCAGTCGATCGGCCAGCGCCGCCGCGGTGTCGACGATCTTGGACTGCGGCAGCGTTGCGAGGTCCATCCATCGGGCGTAGCCGGCGCCGTTGCGCAGGATCAGGTCGGCGGACTGGAACTCGGCGATGCGTGCCGGGCCGGGTTGCCAGTAGGCTGGATCGCCGAGCGGGGCGGTGGGAAATTCCACCTGCACCGCGTCGCCACCGATGCGCTCGGCGAAGTACAGAAGCGGGTAGTTCACGACGACAACAACCAACGCGCCGGACGCCCCTCGCGCCTCGCCGGCGCCTGCCGGGAGCAACGGCCCCTCGGCGGTCGGCGAACACGCCGCGATCACCGCCAGCGTCGCAGACGCGATCGCCATCCGCCGTCGCTCGGACATTTCACTTCTCATGTTCGGTTCCCTCACATGCGAATCAGCGAGCGAATCAGCACGGCGCCGAATTCCCGCGTCGCCAGCGTCAACATGGTGGCCAGCAGCGCGCCGACCGCGAGCACCGCAACCACCTCCGATGCCATGACCATGCCCACGGCGGCACGCGAACCGCCGATCTTGAAGAGTGTATTGATCTCGCGGCGCCGCAGCCGCAACGACAGCGCGAACACCAACGAGGCCGACGCCAGTGTCGCCAGCCCTAAAATCACCGCCCCGGCAACCACAAAACGCTGCACGGTCAGTACGGTGGCCAGCAGTTCGTTCATGACCGTCTGCGGCACGGCGAGCTGCGCGACATCGTCGGCGCCCTGATATCTACCCTGCAACAGCGCCGAGCTGCGCTGCTCCGGCGGCACCGCGATGACCGCGGTCACCGGATAGTCGGACAGTGCGCCGTGGAAATGAAACGACTCGCGGTTGTCTTCGGTGATCTCGTTGTACTGCATGACCGACGCGTTGGCGACGATCTCGTTGTCGTCGCGCGACAGCACGCCGGCGACCGCGTCGGGCTGTGCGAGGTCCTGGTGCCCATGGCCGATCCCGGCGATGATCCACGCGGTCTTGATGTCCACGAAAATGGCGTCGTCGTCGGGTCCGTCGGCAAAATCCAGGACGCCGACGACCTGCATCTTGAGCGGGTACACCCCGGCGATGTCGAAGACGCTCTCCGGCGACGAGATCACCGAATCGCCGGGGGCCACACCCAGGGCCTGAGCCGCTCGGGAGCCGACCACGCATTCTCCCAGCATGGCCATCTGCCGACCGGCCATTACCTGTAACCCACGGAACCCGAAATATTCCAGGGAGGTACCGACAATCGGTTGCCTCTGCACGTTGAAGCGCGTGTACACCGGAATCGCCGCCGCCAGGCCCGAGGCCTCCACCCTTTCGAATTGGGCATAGGGCATGGTTTGCGGCACGTCGGCGCCGAAGTACAGCGTATTCAATACCAATTCCAGGGGGCTGCCCTTGGCGCCGATAACCAACGGCGTCGCCATCGCCCGCGCCGTGAGCTGCTCGGCGCTCTGATCCACCAGTACTCGCAATCCCACGGGCACGTAGAAGATCAACGTGATCGCGGTGATCAGGATGGCCGTCTTGTAGCGATGGTAGAGGAGGTAGCGGCCGGCGAGGTAAAGCGTTTCCTTCATTCCGCCACCTCCGCATCGCTGCCGTCCGTACCGGTCGTCGTCGGTGCGGACGGAGAGGACGGCGGCGGCGCGCCGGCGGCGGCGAACGCCTGGAAGTCCTTGAAGTCCACGACCCGATCGAAGCGATCGAGCAGGTCGTGGTCGTGCGTAACGGTAATCAGCGTGGTACCGGTACGGGCCGCGTAGCCGAAGAGAATGTCCAGCACCCTGCCCTTGTTGGCCGGATCGAGATTGCCCGTCGGCTCATCGGCAAGGAGGGTGTTCGGCTGCGGCAGCACAGCGCGACATACGGCGACACGCTGCCGCTCGCCCTGCGACAACTGGCGCGGGAAGCGCCGCAGCTTGTCGGCAATGCCGACCTCGGCGGCGAGTTGCTCGGCACGTCGCCGCACTCCCTTGTCGAGCTGCAAGGCGGCGTTGATGCGGTACGGCAGCAAGATGTTGTCGAGCACACTCAGGTACTCGAGCAGCTCGAATTCCTGAAACACCAGGCCGATCTTGGTAACCCGTAGCTCGCGGCGGCGCCTGTCGGATAAGGCCGCAACATCAACGCCATCGAGGTCGATCGTGCCGCGCGCCGGCGCCACAATACCGGCGAGCAGGTTCAGCAGCGTCGTTTTCCCGGAACCGCTCGGGCCGATGAATGCCGCGCTCTCACCGGCCGCAACATCGAGACGAGGAATCTCGAGGCGGAAGTCCCCCGTGCCGTAGTGAAACTCGAGCTCTCGTATGGCGATCACGGCATGATCCTAACGAATCACGGCAGGCAGCGCCGCTTCTCGGTCGCGGCGCGCCGCCGCCTCCCTGCCCTTCGTGTAGGCTCGGAGAGTTGACGACATCGATGGCCCGTTTCCGACGACCGAGGAAAGCACGTGAAGAGAGTGACGGGGTTGGGTGGAGTCTTCTTCAAGGCGCAGGACCGTGATCGCGTGATGGACTGGTATCGCGACCATCTCGGCATCGAGTCCGATGAGTACGGCTTCATGTTCCAGTGGAGAGAGGCGGACGCCCCGGAGCGCCAGGGGTACACCGTGTGGGGCCCGTTTGCCGAAGATACCGGGTATTTCGACCCCAGCACCAAGCCGTACATGGTGAACTTCCGCGTCGCGGATCTCACGGCGCTGATCGAAGCTCTGAAGGACGAAGGCGTGCAGGTGGTCGGCACCATCGAGGAGCACGAGAACGGCAAGTTCGCGTGGATTCTCGACCCCGAGGGCAACAAGATCGAGCTGTGGGAACCGATCGATTGTGCGGTCGATCCCTACTTGCCGTCGGCATAGGGCCGCTCAACGAGCCGCCGGCGCCTGTCCGTGTCGCCGGCGCACAGCCCATCAACAGACTGTCCTCGATCATCTTGTCGTCGAAAATCCCCGGCAGGTGGAAAGTTCGACCTCATGGCCATCCCACTCTATTGAATCTTGCAGGCAAGCGCTCCTCGGTTACAACATCTGATGCACTATCTGCTAGCATCTGATGTATGGCAAGGACTACGGTGGATATCGATACGCCCCTCCTGCAGGAGCTCAAGCGCTTGCAGAAGACTGAAAAGAAGGCTCTCGGCCGGCTCGTGTCCGACCTCCTTAGTGAGGCGCTCGGAAGTCGCAGACAACCGTCCGGCCCCCGCGAACTGGTGTGGACGGCCCAGGACATGCGCGCTCGCGTCGACATCGGCGACAAGGAAGCGCTACACGCTGCGCTCGACCAGAAGAATTCATGAGTTTCGCGGTCGACGCCAACATCCTGCTGTACGCATCGGATACTGCGTCGCCGTTTCACGACCCAGCACGTGCTTTCCTGAGCGAACGAGCTGCCGGCCCCGAGCTCTTCTGCCTCGGCTGGCCGACGCTGATGAGCTACCTGCGAATCGCTACACATCCCGGTATCTTCGCCAAACCACTTACCCCGGCGACGGCCGTCGGCAACCTAGAGTCGCTGCTGTCGCTCCCCAACGTGCGGGCTCTGGGCGAGGGCGAACGATTCTGGGAGTGCTACGCGGAAGTGACGCGCGACCTTGTCGTGCGCGGCAACCTGACGCCCGACGCACATCTCGTCGCCCTGTTGCTCGAGCATGGCGTTCCGCTGCTCTATTCCAACGACAGCGACTTCAAGAAATTCTCGGCGATCGACTCACGCAGTCCCTTTGACGCGTAAGAAGGTGCAGGACTCGGAATAGGGCCGCTCAGCTTCCGAATCCGAAGCTGAAGCCCAGCAGAATCGTGACCTTGAAGGCCGACACGCCCGTTTGATCCGGGAAGCCGACGGGCCTGAAGGGATCGCCGTCCGATACGGTGAGCGTGTCGGCAGCGAACGCCAGGTCACCGCCCAGCGTGAAGTGCTCCTCGCCGACGCGAAACGTCGCGCCTCCGGAAACATGGTAAAAGTCCCACTTTGTAACGGAGAGATTGGCGCGGGGATCTTCGGACGCCGCATTGAAGTCCGTATGGAAGCCGAGGTACGCGCGCAGGTCGTCGCTGAACACCCTCTCGAAACCGACGGCGACGTTGAAGACGCTGTCCAGCGCCTGGACCACCGCCGTGACCGTCTCCTCTCCGGAGGTCTGACCGATGAAGGGCTCCGACTCCACAACGGCGTAGGGAGACACGGAGTGAAAGTACTCACCCGACACGTGCACTGTCGTCGATCCGAACGAACGGGCGGCACCGACGGCGAGCGACGCCGGTGATCGATACGCCGCCGGCAAACTCCTCTGCACATCGGTAGCGATGATGGTGAGCGGGTTGCCCTGATCGTCGACGGCCTGGCCGACGATCGTCAGGTTGTTGCTGGTCTCACCGCCCCCGAACAGCCCGACACCGGGGGTAGTGAGCGTCACCCCGACATCCCACGACTGGAATTTCCCCGCCACGCCGATCTTCCACAACAAGCGTGCGGCGGAATAATCATAGGATTTCGTGACCGCCGCGATCGCCGCCCGGTTCGACGCGTTCAGCAACTGCACGGCGTTCGTCAGCAGGCTTCGCTGACTTCGATAGGCGAAGAACGTCGACACTCCCACACCCCAGCCGGGCGCCGGTGTGTAGGCCCAGGTTCCGCCCGCCCAGTCCTCCCGCAGCTTCGTGTCAATCAGCAGCGAGTTGGACAGCAGCTTCAAATCCGGCACGCCGAAGTCGGCGCCGGTGAGATCAGATTTCGCCGATGTTCGGAGGTCGGTGCTGTTACGGGTCAGGAAGGAGTAGGCGAATCGGTGGTTCGGCCGCTCGAGCGGAATTTCCCCGGCGATCAGTGACGGTGCGATGTCGAAATTCCGCTTCGAGAGATCTTCCCCAACACCAGCCGCATCGGCGATGGTTGTACGCGAGACGTTCAGCACCACGCCGGCCAGCAACAATTCCGCACGCTCCATCAGTGCCATGCCGCCGGGGTTGTAGTACACCGCACTCAGGTCCAGCGGGTCGCCGACGACGGCGCCCGAGAGCAAGAGTGCGCGGTTGCCGAACTGGTCGTGCCAATAGTGGGTGTCCTGGGCAACGGCCGGTAGAGCTCTGGTTACGAGCATCAAGAAGACCGCAGCGGCGGTCAGCCGCTTGACCGAGGCGGAGGCGCGAGTCTGCTTGCACGTGGTCGCAAAAGGACACCCTATCTGCATCGTGATTCCGCCCTTCCTAGGGATAGAAGACCGCCTCGAGGTTCAAAACGTTTTCCTGCATGTCCGTCAGAAAGTCGCCGGCGGCGCGTTGGGATCGATGCGCTCCTCCTCGAGAACCTCGAGGCGGGTGATGCGCCAGGCGCCGGCGATCGATTCCACCGTCACCTCAGCGCGGTACTGGTTGATGCGCTGGTGAATGTGACCCCAGTGTCCCACCGACCCTCTGACGTTCCAAAGTGCCTCGCTGGTAAATCCCGTGCCCGACGGTAGCGCCTCGTAGGACGCCGATAGAATCTCCACGTCCTGCACCTTGGCGCGGGCTCCGCCCTGATTTTCGAGCTCCAGGCTGCGACGCGTCTCCAGGTAGATCTGCGTCAGCAAATCGCCTGACACCGTGTTCTCGAGGCTGTCGTAGATGACATCTTCCTGGCGATAGTCGAAAGCCCGATAGACGTTCTCGAGAAGCCCGTCGAGAACCGTCGCCACGGCTGCCTCCGAGAAACGGGCGGCAAAGAACACCTGGTAGGCACCGAAACCGGTGAACAACACGAGCACCAGCAAGCCGGCGATCACCGGCTTGCCGACGTCCCCGCGTGGCAAATCCCGGCCCTTCGCAAGGACCATGCCGATGAGAGCGAGCGCCGAAAGCACGGCCATGTAGCCGCTCCAGCGGGTCCAGGTCGGCGGTGGCGCTTCCACTGCTACCAGCCCGGGGACGGTGGGGTTCGTGAGGAAGTTCGTCCACCTCAGCACCGGATCGTCGGGCGTCACGACATACGGCAAGCCGCCGGCCTCGTCGGTAGCCGTGGTGGGCACGCTCTGGATGCGTTCGCCCCAGAGATCCCATTCCATCGTCACCTCGTCCGGCAGGCCGTCGGTCGGGTACACGAAGATGACTCCCAGAGTCGCCGATACCATCGGTAGCTCTTGCGCCGGATCGATGACGCCGCTGGTGCGCAGGTTGCGGAAGATGAAATGGACGCGGTCGAGCTCGCCGACGGCCGCCTGCCCGTCGATGGTCACAGGTAGCCGGTCGGCAAGGAACTCGGCGACCGCACGCTTGATCTCCTCTTGCTCGGCGACCGTGATTGTTTCCTGGCCCGGATCGAGGCCCAGATCGACCCACTGCTGCAAGTCGATCGGCCGCGCGACGATCTCCTTGCGCACCTCGAACGGCTCCATGTACAGGAAACCATTGATCGGCGCGAAGTACTGGCGCCGCAGGCTGCGGGTCCGGAACGTCGAGTACCAGGGATCGTCCCAGTCCAGATCGAGCGTCATGCCGGTGGCCAGGTAACGGAAGTCGTTGACATGCAGGCCGCGGTGATACACCACGAAGCCGATGTTCGCGTCCACAGCGCCGTTCTCGCCGGTTGGCGCGTCGAACGTCAGCGTGCTCGGCCGTTCGGCAAACGGATAGAACAACTCCGCGACGACCACCGGCGGGCCATCGAAGTCGGGCCCGACCGGCAGTGGATCGCCGGTGACCTGGTCGCGCGGCACCCGGCGCTGGGCTTCTACTGCCACGACCCGGCCGGCGAGCGGACGGCCGTTGTCCGGGATGATGCGCAGGTCCTCGCGGAAGAAGCGTGCCACGCGAACCTCCAGCGCTTCCAAGACAGGCTCCGCTCCCGATCCGCTTTCATCAGCCGCTGCCGCTCGCATCAATACGCCGTAGATTTCGTCGGGCAGCAGATCGGCAAAGCCCATGAAGTCGGTGACGCCGATCTCCAGGTCCACCGTGACGCCGTCCGCCTCCACGGAAAACTCGGCGATCGTGCTGGCGTTCATCGCCATGGTGACGACGAGGGCGTCCGGCCGGGCGAGCGTCGGCGCCAGCAGCATCCCGATCAGACCCAGCAGCAGAATCATCCGGCCGCGTCGACGAGAAGGACAGTAGGCACGGTGGGCTTTAAGTAACATCACCAGGCTCATGGCCGTTCCATTCTATCGAGCCAAGGAGATCCACGGTCCTCATAGACAAGGTCCGCTTAGACGGTCGATCGTGAGATCTCCGCCCGTGACAGGCGCCGCTCATCGTTGCCGTGGCACCTGGGCGTTGCTGCCGAACATGGCGTTGATCTCGGCGTAGATCTCCTCGAGGACGTCATAGTGCACGACGCGCCCCTCGAGCATCATTTCCGACAGCTCGGTGCGGACGAGTGCGGGGTCGGGCGGCACCAGTGGGATCGTCGAGCCCTGCGGCCAGATGTCCTCATCGACCGCTGCCATGCGGACGCGAATATCGTCTTCGGTGACGTTGAAGACCATGTAGTCGGTCGCCAGCGCCAGCGCGCCATCATACGATCGGCGAATGTCTCGCAGGACGCCCGGCGTCGTGTCGAAGTCGTTGAAGAAATGATAGGCCACGGCGATGCGCGGGTTGGTTGCGGCCATCACCTTGCCGAACTGCGCCGGCGACGTATGGATTTGCGTGCCGACGTTGAGCGCCGCCTCCGGCGTGAAGCCCTGCTTCTCGACCAGCGCTTCCGGCGTGATGAACGACTCGTGAATCGAGATGTCGGCGTCGACCGCGTACTCCATCCACCACTTGTTGGGGAAGGTGTCGGAGCTGTAGGCGAAGCGCAGCCCGTTCCAATCGAGGAGGAAGCTCACCGGGCCGTCGAAGATGTGGATGGCCGGGATCGTGCGGATGGTGACGCCGTTTTCCTGATAGATCACCTGATTGACGGCGCTGTAGTCGAACTCCGTGACCTCCAGGAACAGCCCTCGGGTATCGGTATTGCCGAAGCGCGAGTCGACGTCCCACGACAGCATGGCCTCCATGTGCTCGAGTGATTCTGCGGTGCCGTACTTGGCACCGATGCTGCTCGGCCCCCATACGCGCAGCGGGACTACCCGGTTGCTCACCACGCCGCCGACCCACAAGGCATCGAGGTCGCCGAAGTGATCGGAATGCAGATGGCCGATAAAGACCTTGTCCAGGTAGTTATAGGGGATCTTGAGCGCCGAGATACGCTCCGCCGAGCCGGTGCCGATATCGAAGAGGAACTTGTCGCCGTTGCCGAGCTCGACCAGCCAGCAGGCGGCCGCCTGCTTGGGACGCGCGTTGGGCATACCGGTGCCGCACGCCGTAACGCGCATCTCCCCGGGACCTATTTCTTCGGTGCCGGGATAGTAGACGTCGCGGTCGGCGACGGTGCCGGTGCGCGTAGTGGGGTTCACCTGCCCCGCCTCGAGCACGATGCCCCGAGTCTCCGCCGCCTCGACGACCGCCGGTTCCGGGAGCATCTGGGATGCGGCGAGGGCAACCAATGCCAGCGCCGTAGCGAATCCACCGAGAAAAGTGACGATCGTTCGAGGCTTCATGCAGTTGCTCCTTTGCTCATGCGATGTATCCACCCTCTAGAAGTGAACCGCGAAGCCGAACAATGGCCCTTGTTCCGTGGCGTCGTACGCGAAGAAGCTCGCTCCGCTCCCCTGCTCGTGATTGATACGAATGTAGCGGTACTCGATGAGCAGGTCGAACCGCCGCCACACGTTGATCCCGACGCCGCCGTTCACCATCCAAATATCCTTGCCGAAGTCGGACCGGAGCATCAGGCCGACGCGCGGGTGCACCTGGATGATGTAGCGGCCGCCGAGCAACAGGTCCCACCAGCTCTCGTCGAAGCCGCCGCTCAGCTCCATTGGCAGGCCCGAGATCGTTATGTCGAGAGAAAGACGGCGCCAGCGGGCGCCGCCCATCACGTCGAAGGCCCCGCCGCGCTCCTCGGGATTGCCGAAACGGTAGGTGCCGAATAGCTCCGCGTTGGCGATGGTGAAGTCACCGCCTACGCTCACCCCCAATCCCGGTACGGGCTCTATACCCTCCTCTCCCACGAGGATGTACAGGAAGTCGGCACCGAATCCCCAAGGGCCTTGCCGACCCTCGACGTGCATCGAAAACGGCACCTTGAGCGCACCAAAGAGCTCGCTGAAGGGAACCTCTATCGGGATTTCGACGTCGCCGACCGTGTTCGTGCCGCTGATGTCGATGGCATGTAAATACGCACCGAACACCCAGCGCCAGGCACCTTCTTCTTGATCCGCAACGGCGGCCTGTGACCCTCCCCCGCCCTCGGCGTCGCGCCCCGCGTCGGCGGTGATAGCGACCAACGATCCAACCTCGAACGGCTGCACCGTGCCGTCGACGGGCGGCCCATCTGCGAGCCCCTGGGCCAGCGCGGGCGCCACCCCCACGGCCGCGAGTGCGCACAACATGATCACGATGCGACCCCGACTACGCGTCACTTCTTTCCTCCGAGCGGGCATCCAACGTAAAACAGATCTACTGTACGGCAAGGATAAGTTGTCACGCGCGAATGTCCAGGAATTCGAGAGAGTTCGCTACGTCGAAGGCTGTTTCCACAAGGCGGGCCCCCCCGTGAAGAAGCGCGCCCGCGGCGCTGCGACTAAGAAGCGAAGACGCTGCGCCGCTAGCCGATCGACGAGCCCATCAACAAGCTATCGGCGATCTGAGCGGTCAGGTCGGGAAAATCGAAAGGCTTGGCGACGAACGCCACCGCGCCGAGCTCGAGGCTGTCCTCGATCACCTTGCCGTCGGGACGCCCCGACAACGCGATCGTGCGGGTGCGCAGGTCCTCGCCCTTGATCTCCGCGAGCACCTCGAGGCCGCTCATATTCGGCATGTAGATGTCGAGCAGCATCAGGTCAGGCTCCCGGGAACGCAGAGCCTCCAATGCCTCGCAGCCGTCGGCAGCATTGTCGACAACGTAGCCACGGCGCTTGAGAAAGCGCGTCAGCATGTCGCGAATGTCGGCGTCGTCGTCGACGATCAGGATGCGATACGGCATCGCGCGTCTCCCCCACCTCCGTGGATACGCCAGCCCCTACACGGATTAACGGAAGTCGACGCGTCTTTTCCGATCGTCACCCGACGGCAAGCCGGCGCCCCGATGCGATCGACTGCAGAAACGGCGTCGACCTGGTCCCGGTCAGCCCTCGTCGACGTGGAACGACAGCATCATGCCGGCGTGCAGATGCTCGGCGATGTGGCAGTGCATCATCCAGTCGCCCGGATTGGTGATCTCGACGAGAAAGTCGACGGTCGACGCCACCGGCACAATGGCGGTGTCCTTCCACACGAGATTCGGGTTCCTGACGCCGTCCATCTCGGTCACCAGAAAGCGCTGGCCGTGGATGTGGACCGGGTGGTTCATCGGGTGGAGCGTCTCCGGATCGTTGAAAATCCGGATCTTCACCACGTCGCCGACCTTGAAGGTCCACCGGATGTCCATGTTCTCGCGGCCGCTGCTCTTCTCGCGCAGGATCCAGCGAACCTGTTTGCCGGTGGCCAGCCAGTTCATCATCGGCATGGTGTCGTTCCACTCCATCGGCGGCACATACAGGCCCTTCTCGAACTCCATCGTCATGACGATCGGCAACGGCAGACCCTGAACTTCCAACGTCGCCTCGAGCTCGATGTCGGGCGCCCGATCGAAGTGCGCGCGATACCCCGCGATGTCGTCGACCACGTCGTCGTTCTCGCGCAAGGTCTCGAACGCGGCGCGCCAATCCTCGGCAACCGGGCTGTCCGACACCGTCACCGTGCCGAGCAGGTCAACGTGCGGAAAAAACTCACCGCGGAAGTGATCGATTGCCTGGATCGTGTTCTCGATCTTGAGCTCGCCCGGCTCGTCGAAGCGAACCTCGACGACGTAGCGTTCGGCCGGCGCGATGACAACGCTCTGCACCCACTGTTCGCGC
>CBDUXW010000023.1:0-13409 GCA_965371275.1 uncultured bacterium
GGGTGGCGCCTCGGGTTCGTCGTGCTGCCGACTCTCGAAGAAGCTGAGGTTTTCAAGAACTTCAATATCAACATCATCTCGTGCACGCCGCCATTCATTCAGGAGGCCGGCCGCGAGGCGCTGCAAAGCCCTGAGACTGCGGTCGCCGTAGACAAGATGGTGCGGGCGTTCGACGAACGACGCAAGGTCGTCGTCGAGGCCCTCAATGAGATTCCCGGGATCTCGTGCGTCATGCCCAAGGGGGCGTTCTACGTATTCCCGAATGTTGCCGAGGCCTGCGAGTCTCTCGGCGCCGTCGAGGCGTTCGAAAACCTGTCGTCCGAGCAGCAAGGGCAGTCGAGCCCGTCCACGTTGCTGCAAATGTTCGTTCTCTACCGCTACGGCGTGGCTACGATGGACCGCCCATCCTTCTGCCGCCTGGGCAGCGACGGCGAACACTACCTGCGGCTGAGCACCGCCGCCGATTTGGAACAGTTGCGCGAGGGCCTGGCACGGTTGGGGGCGGCGGTCACGGACGCCGACGGATTCGCCGAGTTCGTGGCCCAAGGAGTTCCCGGCATCTGAGCTGCGACGACCCTGTGCGGGACGCGTACGCGGAAGCTACTTGAAGGGAGGCGTTTGTGAGTCTAGGGAAGGTGTTCGTGACGCGTCGCATTCGCGATGCCGGCCTCGACATTCTGACCGAAGCCGGCGCCGAAGTGCGCGTCTGGCCCGGGGAAGAAAACGAGGGTCCTGCCGTCGAGGAGGTGATTGCAGGAGCACAGTGGGCCGACGTGCTGCTGTCGCTGTTGACCGAAGCCATCGACCGCGAGGTCATGGAGGCCAATCCGTCGCTGCGCGGCGTCGCTCAATTCGCCGTGGGCTACGACAACATCGACGTCGCGGTGGCGACTGAGCTCGGCATTCCGGTAAGCAACACGCCGGGCGTTCTCACCGACACGACTGCCGATTTGACCTGGACACTGCTCCTGTCGGTCTCGCGGAACGTCGTGTCCGGCGACCAGTACATGCGCGGCGGTCACTACAAGCTCTGGGGTCCGAACCTGCTGCTGGGCGAGGACGCTTCCCGGGGTGGCGATGGCCGTCAAAAAGTCCTCGGCATCATCGGCTTCGGTCGCATCGGACAGGCTGTCGCGCGCCGAGCGCTCGGCTTCGACATGCAGGTATTGGCCTACGATCCTTACGCTCGCGACGTCATCGATGCTGACGAACAGGCGGAATGGGCGGAGCTCAACGACCTTCTCGACACGAGCGATTTCGTGACGGTCCACACGTTGTTATCCGACGAAACGCGTCACCTTCTCAGTACAGACGAGTTCCAGCGCATGAAATCGACAGCCTACGTAATCAACGCGGCCCGGGGGCCGATCATCGACGAGGCAGCGTTGGTCGAGGCACTGCGCGACGGTCAGATCGCCGGCGCCGGGCTCGATGTCTACGAACGCGAGCCGGTGATGGTGGACGGGCTCGCCGAGCTCGACAACGCTGTTTTGCTGCCGCACCTCGGTAGCGCATCCCGCGGCACGCGCGACAAGATGGCGTCGATGGCCGCCACCAACGCCGTCGCCATGCTCGAGACCGACCGGGCGCCGAATTGTGTCAACCCCGAGGTGTACGACTCACCCGCGTTCGCCGAGCGTCGGGGAGCCTGAAACGGTAGAATTTTCCGATCCGGTCGTGAGAGGACGATAGTGCGCTTTAGGGAATCCGAAATCGACACCGCCATGCGGCTCCGCGCAGCTGGGCTCACCTGGGGCCCGCAGCCCGGCCACTATGTATTCGACATAAACGGCGTAGTGCGCGCCGGCTCGCCGTTCCAGGCCGGGATCTTCTTGATCAACAGCGCCAACACGTTCGAATCCATGGCGGGGGGCCAGGAAGAGATGTTCGAAAACTTCGTATGGCTGCCGACCTGGGAAGACTGCCGTCGATGGCTGAGCGAAAGAGAAATATCCGACGAGCGCGTAATGGACGCCTGGAAGAACGGCATGGAGAAGGATCTCACCGACCGTGAAACCATGTACGGTTTGATGCTCCAGGTCCTCGAGGGGAGCGACGCCGGCGCATGATGCGACGTTTCCTGATCGCCCTCGCCACGCTTCTGGTATTGCCGTCGTGCGGAGATACGCCGACGGTGTTCCGCCCGCTGCCCGTGGCGTTGGGGAACCTCCGAGGTGTGGCCCTCGGCTTCACCGGTATCCGTGAACTACAGGACAACGAGGGTGTGTTCGCCGCCTGGATGAATCTGGACCGCGGCGAGATCGTCGCCCTCGGCGCTTTCCAGGTCAACAGCGACGGCCTACCCACCGATCTCCAGGGCAACGTCATCGAGCGCTTCACGGCAGACCAGAACGTCGCCAATGCCGTCAGCATCTTGATTACGACCGAGGCGCTGGGTCCGGGTGCCGCCCCCGGCGGCGGTGTCATCTTGCAGGGACCGTTTTTTGACGGCGTAGCCGAGCTCAGGGTTCCAGCGCCGTTGTTGCTTCCCGAATCAACGGGCAGCTATACCGTTTTCACACCCACCGACGGCCCCAACACCAACGAAGGCTCGGGTGCCTGGGCTATCGTCAACGGCGAGCCGTCACTGCAACTCCCACCGCTCAACCAGGTCTACATCTACGAGCACTTCATGATCATCAATGACGTTCCGGTGGCCATGGGGCGTTTCACAGCGCCCGACGCGGCGGACTTCAACAATCCTCACAGCGACGCCGGGCCGTTTCCGGATGTACCCGGAGAAGACTTCCTGTTGGCGCCACCCGAAGGCCTGGTGTTCCCCGCCGATCTATCCGGCGCCCGCTTGCTGGTGACCCTCGAGCCCCTCGGCGGTGACGTCCGCACACCGTCGCAGCTCGTCATCCTCGAAGCGTTGCTCCCCGGCGGGCTGGTAGGTGGCGAAGTGATCGAGCTCATTAACCGAGTTGCCGACTTCCCCACCGGAATTGCGGCGATTTTCTAGATGCGACCCTCGAGCACACACCATCGCCCGAACACACTGCCGGCGACGCGCCTCGCCACAGTCCTTGCCGTCGCCATCGCGCTGACGGGGCTGACGCCGGCCACCGCGGCGGCGTCACCGCTGTCGTACACCGGCTTCGCGAACATAGCGGCACCGTTCGCCGCGCGGCTACCCGCCACGGAGATCGTGGTACACGCACAAGGACAAGACGCTCGGCAAGCGCCGCCGGTGCAGGACCCCGCCGGCGGGGTGGTCGTCTCGGTGTTCGGCGGCTCGGTGTTCTCAGGCGCGAGCACGTTCCAGGTCGGCGGCGCGTTTGCCTACTTCTTCGGCGCCAAGGCGACAGTCGGCTTCGAGGTCGAGGGGGCCACTACGTTCGGCCCCGGCGGCCGCGTGATTCACGGCCAGGGCAGTTTGATCATCCAGACGGGCGCGCGAACCTCCAAGTGGATACCGTACATCGCGCTGGGTGTCGGCTTCCTGCGGGCCACCACCTCGCTGCCGACGCGAACCTCAGAAGTGCTCGAATCGCTGGGAATCGATCCGACGCCCACCGTCGAGAACGCTCCGTACGTGCATTTCGGCGGCGGCGTCCGCTTCTATCTGAAGCCGAACGTGGCAGTTCGTGGCGACGTTCGATTCGCCCAGGTGGCGCTCGATATTCCGGACCAGAGCTTCACGGATACATTCCCGATGCGGCGCATCGCCGTCATGTTGAGCTGGGACTTCTAGTCCGCATATCTCAACGCCCTTCGTCGCGAGGGCGCGGCCTCGCGACACCACGCTCCGACGACTCTACGAAAGCGTGCAACTCGGCGACTTCATCGGAACCGTCGCCGTCCGACGCGGCCAACTCCGCCAACTGATCGAGCCGGTCGGGTAACTGCGTGCCTCTCGCGAACAGGATCCGATAAGCGCGCTTCAGCTTCCGCACCGTGGCAGTGCTGAAGCCGGCGCGCTGCAAACCCACAGTATTCAGCCCCAGAGGGCGGGCCGGCTGGCCGTCGGCCACGCAAAAAGGGACCGCGTCCTGGCGTACGGCGCCGCCACCGCCGATCATCGCCAACCGACCGACACGCGTGAACTGGTGCACGACGACGTTCCCCGACAAGAACACTCCGGCGCCCACCGACACGTGTCCCGCCATCATCACTCCGTTTACCACGATCACCCCATCGCCGAGGACACACTCATGGGCCACGTGCGACGTGGCCATCAGCAAGCAATCGGCGCCGACCACGGTTACGCCGCCAGGCTCGACACATCGGTGCACGGTGACGTACTCGCGAACGACCGTGCGATCGCCGACTCTGACGCCGCTCTCGCCGCCGGCGAACTTCAGGTCTTGCGGCGTACCCCCGAGCACCGCGCCCACCCCCACCGTCACCTGCTCACCCACTTCGGTACCGGAGTACAGCACCGCGTTGAAGCCGACGTGAGATCCAGAACCGATCGTGACGCCGGCTTCGACGGTGGCGCCGGCAAGAACAGTCACGTCATCGGCAAGTCGGGCGTCAGGATGAACGTGCGCGCTAGGGTCGACGTTCGGCACGACGCTAGCCGGCCGTGGTGAGAGTGTGGTGGGTCTGCTCGCGCCGCCACACGTTCGCCACGGCCTGCTACTCCTCGGCGCTCGTCTGGCCGCCGTTGATGATGAGAAGGCGAGGCTCCGTATAAGCCTCGAGCGCGTAGTGCACGCCCTCGCGGCCGAGACCCGAGTCCTTCACACCACCGTAGGGCATGTTGTCGACCCGAAACGTCGGATAGTCATTGACGCACACGGCGCCAACCTCGAGGTTGTCCCAAGCCGTCCGAATCCGCCCCAAGTCACGGGTGAAGACGCCGGCCTGCAGCCCGAGCGACGTATCGTTCACGGCATCCAGGGCGGCGTCGAAATCGTCATACGGCGTGACGGTGAGTGCCGGTCCGAAGACCTCCTGGCGCTGGATCCGCGCTTCCGTGTCCACTTTTGTGAGTACCGTTGGGGATACGACTGCGCCATCACGACCGCCGCCGCACACGACTTCGGCGCCGGCTGCTTGGGCTTCCTGTATCCATTCTTCGACCCGCACCGCGCTGGCCTCGTCGACCAACGGACCGACATCGGTGGCCTCCTCGAGAGGGTCACCAACCGTCAGCTCACCGGCCGCGGCCGCCAGTTTGCCGACGAAGTCGTCGTACAACGGCCGGTGCACGAACACGCGTTGCACGGAGATGCACGATTGCCCCCCCTGGGCGAAGGCGCCGAACGCGCAGCGTTTCGCTGCCCAGTCGACGTCGGGGCAGTCTTCATGGACAACCACGCCCGAGTTGTTGCCGAGCTCGAGATGCACTCTCTTCTTTCCGGCGACGCCCTTGAGGTACCAGCCCACAGCGGGGCTGCCGGTAAACGACAGCAGCGCGAAGCGCTCGTCCGCAACGAGCTCGCCCGCTACCTCGTCACTGCACGGCAGCACCGAAACCATCCCGGAAGGAATGCCCGCGTCCGCGGCGGCCGCCGCCATCAGTAGTGGAGTCAGCGGAGCCTTGGGTGACGGCTTGATGACAATCGGACAACCCGTTGCCAGCGCCGGCGCCAACTTGTGAGCCAGTAGGTTACAGGGAAAATTGAACGGAACGACGCCGAGTACCGGCCCGACGGGCACCCTTCGCACAACACCCCAGTACTCCTCGGTGCCCGCCATCACGTCCAGCGGCAAGTACTCGCCGGTAAGTCGACGAGCTTCTTCTTCGCCCTCGCGCAACGTATACAGGCAGCGGTCGACCTCGGCGCGGGCGAACTTGACGGGCTTACCCATCTCCCGCGCCATCGTGGTGGCGATCTCGTCGCGACGCGCCCGGACTGCGGCGCGCAAAGACTCGAGCCACTCGCCGCGTTGGCGCGAGGACGCCCGCCTACCGACCGAATGGAAGGCACTGCAGGCAGCCTCGGTCGCGGCGCTCGCGGCGTCACGGTCGGCTTGCGATACATCCGCCACGCGAGCTCCATCCCAAGGCGCAACGACGGGCTCGGAGTCGGCGCTAGTGCGCCACTCTCCGGCAATATAGAAAGGGCGAGGCTCGGACATGACTAGCAGGCCGTGGTGAAAGTGTGATGTGTCTGGCGCGTGGGTATTGTAACGGAGTTGCGGCGCAACGCTACACATCACAAAACGAGCGCCCAGCGGGCCAGTTCGCCGGCCTGGGACATCGAGCGAGGGGTCCCCTGGTTTTTCCCCTTCCGTCCAACGGTCATCCCAGGTGGCGAGCCAGCCCGATGGGCGCTCGTCCTGTACCCCGGATATAGAGCAAAGACGGTGCCAAACTTTGTCGCCAACCCCTGTGGGTCGCGAAAAAGTTCACCAGTGCACGGATTTTCCTTTTCTACATAGGGGTTTACGATTGTTGTCCTGAAACCTGCAAAGCACCAGGAGACACCGGCGAGCGCGTGTTGAGGGCGGGATTGTCGATATATCGACGACCGTATTCGGTCATCGACTACATAACGTCGCACCCGGAGGCCTCAGCCCTGGCTCTTCGACGGGTCGGACAGGGGGTATCAACCATCGCCTCCCTCTTCAACTTCGGCCTCTATGTTGTACTTGCGCAACTTGTGGTACAGCGAAGTGCGTGGAATCCCCAACAGCTCGGCCGCTCGCGACTTGTTGCCTCCGGCTGCCACCAACACGCGCCGAATATGCACGGCAATGCACGTGTCGAGACTCGGGTCATCATCCGAGGCGACCGCAAATGTCGTCGACAGCGCGGCCGGCGAGGCACCGGCGGCCGGTCGGCCGGCCACAACTTCCCTGAACATCGGATGCAAATCGCCCACGCGAATCACCTCGCCGGTGGCCAGCACGGCAGCGCGATGCACCGCGTTGCGTAATTCGCGGACGTTGCCCGGCCAGTCGTAGCCGGCCATCGCCTCGAGCGCACGCCGCGAGAGCTTCTCCGGGCCCCCACCGTTGTCGATCCGAAACGCCCGGGCGAAATGCTCGGCAAGCAAGGGAATGTCTTCGACACGATCGCGAAGTGCCGGCAGCCGCACGTCGAAGACATTCAATCGGAAGAGCAAGTCTTCGCGGAACCCTCCCTTGGCGACAAGCTCCGCCAGGTCCTGGTTGCTTGCCGCCACGATACGCACGTCGATACGGCGAGCGCCGCGATCCTCGCCGACCTTCTGGATCTCGCCGTGTTCCAAGGCCCGCAACAGCATCACCTGGAGCCGTGGGCTCATCGACTCGACCTCATCAAGAAACAACGTGCCGCCGTCGGCGAGCTCGAATTTACCCGCCTTGTCACGGTGCGCTCCTGTGAAGGCGCCGCGCACATGACCGAACAACTCGGAGGCCAACAAATCCTCGGCAAACGCACCGCAGTTGACGATCAGCAGCTCCTGGTCGCGACGTTTCGAGAAATAGTGAATGGCGTGGGCCAAGAGCTCCTTGCCGACGCCGCTCTCGCCGGTGAGCAGCACAGGTTCGCGCGTTGGTGCGACGCGCTTGATCAGCGCCTCGATCTCGCGGATGGCGTCGGAGATGCCGACGATCTCGACGTTGTAGCCGCGCCGCCGCGAAAACTCCGACAACCACTGCCGGGAGACGAATACGGAGACCGCCTCGGAGAGGTCTTCGAGCCGGCTCTGATGCTCGCCGCTGTAGTGACCCCGATGCACCGACTCGACGGACAGGACTCCGATGGGCTTGCCCTGTAACCGGATCGGCACCACGAGATTGGCCTGCGAGCCCTTGAACGCCGGAAAGTAATAGGGGTCATTGGTGACGTCGTTGGTTACGTAGGTCTCGTTGTTTTGGTAGACCCAGGTGATGATCCCGGGGGACTCCTTGTCGTGCTCCAGGAGATTGGGCAGATCATCGAGAAGGTCACCCTCCTCGTGCCCCGAGACGACGTGAATTTCGTCATCTTCCTGCTGCAGGATATAGATGCTGCCGAAGTCACTGTCGGTAAGCCGCCGTGCAACATCGACGAAATCCGCCATGATGGCGCGCACCGTCTGATCGCGCGGCCAGCCCTCGAGAACGATCTTGTGCAGCAGTTCCTGGGAAAGCGATGTCGCCCGACTCATGGTTTCGCTCTGTCGATGCGTAGCTGTTGCGAGGCGGGAAACCAGTGGAGCGTCCACCCCTCGATGAGGTTCCGGCCCAAGACCGCCGGCGGCGCGATTCCACCGTCAGCGGCCCAACCGATCAACGACGACGAACGCCACAGGGCATCGCCTTGCCACCCGCCGAGCGACACCGTCGCGCTCGCCGCGCCGCTGCCGGCGGTAACCGGGAGGACGTCGGAATCGAGCCGCGAGTCCGCCGACAAATCGAGGCCGGCGGCCATGGTCTGATCCTGCACGCGGGGAAACACCAGTAGCTGAACGGCCAGCCCGTCGACAATCAATCGTGCTTTCATCCAGGCGAGCGCGGCTACCTCGTCGCTGTGGCGTGAGTCGAGGATGCTCGCCTGATCGGGAGGGGTCAGCACGATCCGATCTTCGACCGTATCGAGTGTCCACCGGGCGCCACCGAGCAAGTCCATTGCCAACACACCGTCGACGCCCGCGGGAAGCTCGGCCACGGCGACCACGACGTTACGCAACGACACGGCGCCGAAATCAATCTGCGGCACCGCCGCCTGCTGCGGCGAGAGAATCGCCGGCCACCGATCTGTGGCGAAGCGTCTCGCGTCATCTGCCAGCGCCGGCTCTCCGTCTACTACGAGTCCGACGGCAGCCGCGCTAAGTGGCGCCAACACGCTCTGGCGAAACGCCAGGTTGATCGCCAACACGACCTTCTCGCTACCGATGTATGCCTCGACAGCGTAGTCGCCTGCCGCGGTGCGCAGCAACGGCAGTTCACTGGCCTCACCGCGCCATTCTCGAACCGGGCTCTGCAAACGCGCCACGGCCGAAGCCATCGCCGCGGCAGCCCTACCCCGCGCCGTATCGGGCTCGCTCGAGCTCCATGCCTGCAACGCTCGTACCGTGGCGTCCGGATCGTGACGTGACCAGGCCACACCGGCGAGCACCGCGTGGGTGAGATTCAACGTCGTCGGTGCGGACAAGGAAGTGGTCGCGAGTTGCTCCGCAGCCTCCCAGTCTCCCGAACTGGCCCTGATCGCGGCCAGCCCGGTGAGGCCCTCCTCGAGGCCGGCATCTGCCACGCGTCGAAAGTGAGTTTCGGCGGCCCGCACCTCGCCGTTGCGCCAAAGCGCCCATGCCAGCGCCAATACGCTTTGCGGATCGCGATGGCGCTCGGCGAGCTCCTCGGCCTTCGCGAGAGCCTGCCGAACACGATCGTCGGCGAGCAGCAGCCGAACTTCGTCGGCGGTCGGCGTGCTGGAACCGGGGTCGGCCGCTAACTCGAACCTACAAGCAGTCAACAAGACACAGAGCGCGATAACGCTGAGTAGTGCGGGGCTGGGGTTCACGTTTTTACTTTTCTCGCGCAGTGGTATATTTCCCTATCAGACTAGGGATCTCCATGAAGCTGCGTAACTACATCACGCGCTGGCAAGAATTTCACGAATGGTCGGTTCACAATCGGCCCGAAATCGTGTCGGACGTGGAGAGCCTCGGCAACGAGCTCCGACATTCCATCGAAGCCTACCGTCAAGCGAGCGGTCCGGAGGAACGGCAGGACACGATGGACTCGATCAAAGGCTACTACGACGAAGTCGTCGAGTGGCACATGCGCGAGATCATCGCCAAGCTCGACAACATATAGCCAAAGCGCTCCCCGCCCTGACGCCGTCAGCCCCAATATTGACCCGGGCCCTGCAGGCGACCTTTGCCTGACGACTCTGACACGCATGGTGCCCGAGGAAACGGGTCGACCACTCCGCAAGCCGACTCGTTCCAGGCGATTGCCGAGCTGTCGCGGGGATTCTGGGCGTCGCGGCTTCTCATCAGCGCCGTCGAGCTCGACCTGTTCACCACACTCGGCGGCCAGAGTCTTACCGCAGCACAACTGGCCACGCGCCTGGACGCCGACGAAAGAGGCGTGGAGATCCTCTCCAACGCCCTTGTCGCCTTGGGGTTTCTCGATGTCGAGGAGGAACGCTACTCGTCTACGAGTCTGTCGCGCCTCTATCTCGACGGCACTTCCCCGGACTATCGGGGGCACGTCGTACGACTTGCCGGCCACTGGTGGGACCAATGGTCCGCCCTCACCACCGTCGTCCGGGAGGGCGCTGAGGCAGTCACCCCGATGGGCGACAACGCGCTCGAGGACTTCACGCTGGCCATGCACCAGGGGAAACCCCTAGCGGGCGAGACGCTGGTCGCCAAGTTGGATCTGCACGGCGTCGAGCGCATCGTCGACTTGGGCGGCGGCCCGGGAACGTTCAGCCACAGTCTGGCCGAGGCACTGCCCGACGCTCAGGTGGTTCTCATCGATCGCCCGGAGGTGATCGACATCGCCAGGCGCCACCTTCCCGCGGAACTTCTCGACCAACGCATCGTACTCGTCGAGCAGGATTTCATGTCGGAAGGCATTGCGTTGGCGGGCGACCGACCGGAGCCCTATGACCTGGCGCTGGTGTCTTCGGTCCTGCACCTGCAAGGACCTCGAGAGAATGCAGCGTTGCTGCGAAGGGTGTACGACGCCTTGGAGCCGGGCGGGCAAATAGCCATTCGCGAGTTTCTCACCGACGACTCCGGCACGTCGCCTGCGGCGTCGGCGTTGTTCGCCGTGACGATGCTCGTCGGTACCACCAGCGGCCGCTGCTACAGCTTCCGGCAAGTTCGCGATTGGCTGCACGCTGCCGGCTTCGGGGAAGTGGAGCAACACGACTTCGACGGCGCCGTCGAGTTGGTCACCGCGAGGCGCGCCTAGCAAACCCTGGCGGCGCTGGCGGCAGGGTTCGTCAATCGGCGCACTCCACCGAGGCGTATACGTGGACCCGCTCGTGCTTGCCCTCCGTGCCGATCAGTTCGGCATCGGCCTCGACGCGCTCGTACTCACCGCCGGCCACGTCCTCGTACCGGTCCAGCGCCTCGAGGTCGGCGGTACTGATGTCTTGCAGCACAAGACCGGCGATTACAGCGTCTGCATGACGAACCGCGCGAAAGTAGCCCGTCGCCGGGTTGGACTCGCGCCGATAGCCACGCAGCAATGCGGGCGCCGCCGGCGGCACCCGACCGAGGATCTCGACGAGTACAGCCGGCTTGCACAGCTCACCGTAAACGAACAGAGCCATCTCGGCGCGCCGCTAGCTGGCCGGCTTGGCGGCGTTCTCGAGACGATCGGCGAGCTGTGCGAGGTTCTGCCGCTGCGGATAGCTCAAACTGGCGCCGACGTCGCGCTCCAACTGGCGCAGTGCTCGGGCCGCATCCGAGGCGAGATCTCGGAGCTCGGCGAGCTCCTTCGAGCCGGCAACGCCGTCCTGCCGCGCTGCTTGCGCGGTGGACGCACGACGTTCGCCATCTTCGGCACGATCAGGTGCAGGGGCGCGCGACTGGCCGGCCGCCCAAGCCTCGATTTCACCGGGGTCGAAGCGCACATTGAAGCCGATCTTACGATACGGAACACGGCCGAGCCGCACCCACTCATACAGGGTCTTGGGGCGGATTCCGAGATATTCCGCCGCCTGCTCGACTCGCCACAGGGCCATCGAAGCTCCAGTTTTTCGGCGCCTTCAAGGGGGAGATAACCAACGACACGCTATCCCCGAAGCGAGCCGCCTTCAACCGCTGTCGATTGCCGGGCCGTGACCCGCCGACTATACTTGACACTGCTTTCAGGTTTCTTGCTCACTGCAAGACAAGATCCCGTTTCGGCCCGCAGCCCTCAGGTCAATGTCGACGTCTTCGAGTTCCGACCCGCGCCCCATACCGCTCAGCCCAACACAGATGCTGCGCGCCGAGCACCGTCAGATCGAAGAACAGCTCGAATTGCTGTCGGGCGCCCTGCGCCAGATCGGCGATCGCGGCCCCGTTCCCGAAGTGCTGGATCGGATCGAGTCCGTGGCTCGATTCATCGACAGCGAGATGGGCGTTCACCACCGCAAAGAAGAAGAGGGCCTGTTTCCCTTCCTCAAGGAGTTCCTGGCGTCCGAACACCTCCATCTCGACGCCCGCATCGCCGATCATGAAGACCTCAAGATCATGAGCGGCAAGTTCAAGGATGCGATCAACGACTGTCGTGAAGCCGAACCGCAGCGCAAGGCGCGCTTCGCCGCGCAGATGTTGAAGGGCTACGGGCTCTACATCGTGCACCTGGTTCGCGAACATCTCTTGAAAGAGGATCAGATCCTCTTCCTGGTCGCCGACGAATACCTCACCGTTGAGCAGGAAACAGAGATTCTCGAGCGCTTCGCGGCGATCGAAGCGGCTGTATCCTGATCGCCGCGCCCCTCCTATCTTCGACCCGCTGAGCCTGCCGGGGACTCGACGTTGACGCAACGACCCGTGCGCAAGTCTGAAGAGCAGGGTCGCTTGTTCTGGGTCTGGCTCCTCACCCTACCGATCATCGGATTGCTCGCCGCCAGCCTGGCGTTCGGTGCTCCGTGGCCGAGCCCCTGGGTGTTGCGGATCGGCATGGTCGTACTCGCCTTTCCGGTGGTTTTCGGAGTCGGCGAGCCTCTCTTCAGCGACGCGGCGGAAGCCCGTCGTCGCGGTGCGTGGAGCGTCGCTACCGTTGTGTTCCTGCTCGCGATGATCAGCTACGCGGCCGGTGTTCTGGCGTTGTTTTTGCCGATACCGACGTTCGCCGGCGCTTCCGCGATACTCGTTGCGCTGTACCTGACTGCCCGCTACCTGCGCACCGTGCGCTGAGGCCGCCGACTACCACGGACCTCGATCACGCCCTAGAAGGCGGCAAAAAACGTCGTATATGTACGTATGGGAACTTCGGGTTAGGGATTGAAGTGGTCGCGATCCGGATCTATATTCTGTCCGCTAGCTGGGGTGTATCGGAGGCGAGGAGATACTAGGGAAACTGTACGAACCTCGGCGACGAGTGTACCCACAGCGCGTGGAGCCCCCATTCTTGTTCCGGGTGCACCGCTCCTCACTCTCGACGCTCGAGTCAGACGCCCGAATCACGCGCTCGCCTCGGCTTCGCTCGTGTTTCTCCCGGCGTTTGACTCTCGACTCGGGGTTCGTCTTGCTCTTCCCTCGTGGCTTGGCGAATTGATATGAGCACTGATTCCGGCGTCTATCTGAAGTATTGGGGACTGCACGGCAGGCCGTTCGAGAACGTCCCCGATCCGGAGAGCTTCTACCTCTCCGAAAGCCATAGCTGGGCCCTGAATCTGCTCGAATACGCGATTCGCGAGCACAAGAGCGCTGCCCTGCTGACCGGTGAGTACGGCACCGGCAAGACCACGATGATCCGCGTGCTGCTGGGCCAACTGGACCTGCAGAACTACAGCACGGTATTGATCAACTACCCGTTAATAGAGGGTAAGGCGCTGTTCCGCAACATCCTGCAGCAAATGAGCGCCGAGCCCAAGG
>CBDUXW010000024.1:0-13141 GCA_965371275.1 uncultured bacterium
AGGGAAGGTAAGTCCGTGAACCGAATCACCTATCTGGGCGAGCTCGAGCAGATGGTATTGCTCGCGGTGATGCGTCTGGAAGATGACGCCTACGGTATCGCGGTGCGAACTGAAATCGAGGATCAGGCAGGCAGGCGTGTCGCGCGCGGGGCCGCGTACGTGACTCTCGATCGTTTGGTGAAGAAGGGGTACCTGACATCGACGCTGGCGGCGCCCACGCCGGAGCGCGGCGGACGTGCCAAACGGTATTTCGCGCTTACGCCGACGGGTGCGGACGCGCTCAGGATGGCACGCGACGCGCTACTGAAGCTCTGGGAAGGCCACGAAGCGGCACTGGAGAAACCGTGATGACGAGCGCGGATAACGGCACGCGGGAACGACCACCGCGCGCCGCCGAACGGTGGCTTCGCCGCTCCATTCCGCAACGCCATGCCCGCGAGGGCGTGTCGGGCGACATGCGCGAGGAATTCGCCGCGCTGGCGCGCCGTCGTGGCGCCTTCCTTGCAGCGGCTTGGTACTGGCTCACCGTAGCCTCGGTAGTCGCACGCTATCGAGCTGACAATCGACGAAGCAACGTCGCGAGCCAGCGCTCCCGGCGACGTCGTATGAACCGTTTCCACCAAGATTTTCGATCAGCGGCTCGATCGTTGATCAGGAGCCCGACGTTCACCGCGGTCGTCGTGTTGACGCTGGCGCTGGGCATCGGCGCCAACACCGTCGTGTTTACCGTAGTCAACGGCGTGCTGTTGTCGCCACTTCCCTATGGCGACCCCGAGCAGCTCGTGCGCCTCTACGGATTCAACGAAAACCGAGCCGAGCGCGGCCTCAACTTCGTCGTCGGCCCGGCGTTCCTTGCCTACCGCGAGAGCGACGAACTCTTCGCGGGGTTGGCAACGCAATTCACGTACAACCAGGTGGGAGCGGACCTGTCGGGAGGCGAGGAGCCGGAGCGCATTCTTGCCATGCCGATTAGTTCCGGACTATTCGAGGTGCTCGGCGTCGAACTCCTGCTCGGTCGTGAGTTCACACGCGACGAGGAACGGGCGGGTGTGCGCGTTGCGGTGCTGAGCCATGGCTTGTGGCAGCGGAAGTTCGTCGGCGATCCGCAGGCGCTTGGCGACACGATCGAGCTCGACGCGTTGCCGTATACCGTGGTGGGCGTCGCGCCCGGCGGCTTCCACAACCCGCTCGGCGGGCAGGCGGACGTGTGGGTTCCGGAGAATCTGCAACCCGGGCGACGCAATAGCTGGGACAACAACTACCTGAGCGTGGTCGGGCGCCTTCGCCCGGGGCTCACGATCGAGCAGGTCAACGCGCGACTCGATGTGGTCACCGACAGCATCGCCGAGCAAGAACCCGCCGCCCGAGGAATGACAGCGCGTGTCGTACCGCTACTGAACGACGCAGTCGATCAGACGCAGTCCATGCTCGTCGTGCTGATGGGCGCGGTAGGCGTGGTGCTGCTGATTGCCTGCGTCAATGTGGCGAGCTTGTTTCTGGCGCGCGGCGCTGATCGGTCGAAAGAGCTCGCGGTGCGGGCGGCGATAGGGGCCGGTCGGGGCCGTTTGCTGGGCGAGTTGTTGGCCGAGAGCCTCTTGGTGAGCGCCGTGGGAGGGGCGACGGGCCTGCTGCTCTCGTTCGTCGGCGTGCGGTTGGTACGAGTCGCGGGCCCGGAGCTGCCGAGGTTGGCGGAAATCGGAGTGGATGCGCGGATCCTCGCGTTTACGCTGGCGATTTCGCTCCTGACCGGCCTGCTGTTCGGCATCTCACCCGCCCTGCGGCTCTCGCGTCCCAACCTCGAGCGTGCGCTACGTGAAGAAGGTCGCGGCCACAGCGGCAGTCGTGGCCACCGCCGGTTGCGCGACGGGCTGGTGATTGCCCAGATTTCCCTGGCGGTTGTTCTGTTGGTCGGCGCCGGGCTGCTGATGAAGAGCTTCGCCGGGTTGCTGCAGGCAGACATCGGAGTGCGCTCGAGCAACGTGCTGACCTACGAAGTCCACTTACCATCCGCGCGTTATCCGGAGCCCGTCGATCGGGTGGCCTTGTACGACCGTTTCTTCGCGCGGGTCACGGCGATCCCGGGAGTGGAGGCGGCGGGAGCGACTTCATATTTGCCCACCGAAGGCCGGTTTCACCGGTGGAACTTCGGACGGCCCGATATCCCTGCGGACGAGCGTCCGACTGTAGAGCGAGACAACCGCATGGTCGCCGGTGACTACTTCGAGGCCATGGGTATCGAACTGATCCGCGGCCGCTACTTCGATGAACGCGACGGGATGGATGCCCCGAGGGCCGTAATCATCAACCGTTACCTCGCCGAGCACGGTTTTCCCGACCGCGACCCAATGGGCGTGTCGATCCGGCAGATGGGCCGTGAGTGGCAGGTCGTCGGCATTGTCGGCGACACTGCCTACGATCCTCAAGGATCGGTAGTGGGCAAGCTCTACTACCCCCACGATCAGTTCGCGTTCAATCGCAACTGGGCGTTAACGCAGACCGTACGAACGTCCGGAGATCCGACGGCGATCATCGCCGACGTACGCGCCGAGCTGGGCACGATCGACCCCAAACTGGTTCTTTACAGGGTTCGCACGATGAACGAGGTGATCGGCCGCGGCATCTCGTCGCAGCGCTTCGCCGTGGTGCTGATGATTGCGTTCGCGGCAACCGCCCTCGGGCTCGCCGCGATCGGCGTTTACGGCGTGCTCGCGTACGCCGTGTCGCAGCGTACGCGGGAGATCGGCATTCGTATGGCGTTGGGGGCCGACGGCCGCCGGGTGCGCCGCGTCGTTACTCGCCATGGCTTCGCGCTTACAGCGAGCGGTTTGGTTATCGGGATCAGCGCCTCCCTCGTGCTCAGCCGGTGGATTTCGTCGATGCTGTTTGGGGTTCAACCGAACGACCCCTGGGTGATCGGGGCCGTCGGCGCCGGGCTCACGGTGATCGCTAGCCTGGCCGGCTGGTTGCCGGCGCGCCGGGCGACTTCCGTCGATCCGTTGACCGCGTTGCGGGGCGACTGGAGGGCGTGACCGGCACCGGCGCTGCCCGCGGGCGACTCGTCGCCGCCTAGCGACGACCGCCCGCGGCTGTGTTCGAGGCAGCGCTCGGCGTCGATCCGGGCGGCTCTACGCGCCACCACCACATCTCCGGTAGCTGCCGTTGCCGTGGCCAGACCTCCGTGAGGGTAGCGGCTTCGTACAGCCGGCCGTTCTTCATCACGTAGCTGATCGAGGTGGTGTTACGCAGATCGTCGAGCGGGTTCAGGTCGAGCACCTGCAGGTCGGCCAGCTTGCCGACCTCGAGCGAGCCGATGTCGCCGGCGAGGCCGATGGCGTCGGCCGAGTCGAGCGTCGCCATGCGCAGGGCGGCGTGGTTATCGAGGCCGCCGCTCGCCATCATCCACAGCTCCCAATGGGTGCCGAGTCCCTGCAGTTCGCCGTGTGAGCCGAGTCCCGCCTTGGCGCCGCCCGCCATCCATTTGGCGAGCTGCTCGGCGTGAAGAAAGTGCACGTACTGGTCGTCGCGGTACCACTGCGTCGCCTTCCACTTGTCGAGCTCGTCGTGCGGGGTGAAGTAACGGAGACGTTCTTCATCGTCGACGTTCTCGTGGGTCAGGTAGAACTGACGTCCTGAGGGGCCGCCGTAGGCAACGATGAACGTCGGCGTGTAGGTGAGACCGCTGAACCGACCGAGCTCGACGACGTCGCCGTAAAACGGGCTGATCGGCAGCGAGTGCTCGAGCCCGGCGTAGCCGTCCTGCATCAGCGTCAGGTTCATCGTGAAGTTCGAGCCGCCTTCGGTGGTCGGCGTGAGCCCGAGCTCGTGGGCCGCCATGATGACCCACTGCCGCACCTTCCGGTCGCCGGCCATGTATTGCTTGATGGTTTGGGTGTTGTAGTGGTCGGCGTAGCGCCGCAGAACATCGCGCGCTTCATCGAGGCTCTTGATGTTGTCGGCGGAGAATACGCCGGGCCCGGTGGAATAGAGCCGCGGGCCGATGAGCTCGCCGATTTCCATCAGGTCGCTGTAGGTCACGATGTCTTCGGATGATGTCTGCGGGTCACGCTGCGTGGTCACGCCGTAGGCGAGCTGGACGAGGAACTGCGACACCTGGCCGCGGTGCAGTCCCCAGGCCACCCAGGTGTGGGCGTGGATGTCGACGAGGCCGGGGTAGATGGTCTTGCCCGACATGTCGCGTACGTCGGCGCCTTCGGGAATATCGACCTCGCCGCTGGCGCCGATCGCCACGATGCGGTTGTCGCGGATCACGATGTCTCCGCGCTCGATCACCTCGTCGCCACGCATCGTGATGAGGCGGGCGCCGCTGAGCACGACTGTGCCGCGCGGCTTGTCCTTGTCGACGATGATCTCGACGTCGACGCGGTGCGGCTCGTAGACGGCGCTCTCTTCTTCTTCCTCGGCTTCTTCTTCGCCTTCTTCCTGCTCTTCGGCCACAGCGTCCGGGTCGGCGGCGTCATCGGCGGCCTCCGCCTCGGCTTCGGCTTCCGCAGCGGCTTCCGCCTCGGCTGCGGCCAGCTCGGCTGCCTCGGCAACCTCCTCGGCCATCGCCAGGTCGTACACGAAGAAGCTGCGGCCGATCGAGTAGTAGGCAACAGCTCCGTCGCTGCTCCAACCGACGAAGTCGCCGCCGACTTTGGTGAGGCGCCAGGTGGGCACGGACGACGACGAGGCCGCCGATACCGTCGGCGCCTCGCCGCCTACCGGCGGCACGGTGATCATGAACACGTTGCGATTGGCGCGCACCAGGGCGCGACGGCCGTCGGGGGAGAGAATGACCTCGTCGGGGACGGGCGGATCGCCGCGCCCGCCGGTCGACGGCGCCGTTACCTTGACCACCGTCTTGATATCGGTGCCGTCGTAGCGCATCGACAGCAGTCCTTCGTCGCCGGCCCACACGTACACACGATCCAGATCGGGCCCGACGTGGGGCGCGTTGCGCCCTTGCTGTGTGGCACCGAGGCCGACCCACGTGATCCGCGTCGTTTCACCGCCTTCGGCCGGCAGCCACATGTACTCGAGCTCGGCAGCGCCGCTGTGCCGACCAAAGTCCTCGAGCGTGCGCATGCGATGCATCTTGGATCCGCGCACGCCGATGAGCCGCACGCCGTCGCGCGAGTAGGCGATCTTGTCGAAGAACGCCGACGTCGGCGTCAGGCGCTCAGGCTCACCGCTGCCGTCCGCGCGGACGCGGTAGATATCGCCGCCATCGGTGTCGTTCCAGATCACGTAGGCGATGTGTTGGCCGTCCGGCGACCACACCGGTGCGTGCTCGACGTCGGTCGATGTCGTCAGCCTTTGTGCGTTGCGAATGACGGGGTGCGTCGCTTCGTCGGCGACCGGGCCGCCGCGTCCCGCCGGCAGCTCGGCGATCCACAGCCGGTCGATGGCGGCGAACACCACCTTCGAGCCGTCCGGCGACAGCCGCGCGCCACGAATTTGCGACACTGTGAGAGTTTCGTCGTCAATCGGGTAGTCGAATCTTGCCAGCGGCCCGAGATCTTGTTGGACGAGGGCGCTGAAGGGAATCGGCGTGGCGTTGCCCGAGGGCACGTCGACGCGCCAGATCTTGCCGCCGTAGCTGGTGATCAGAGCGCTCGAGTCGGGGGTAAACGCCGAGCCGGGGTACACGTCGCGGTCGCGCGAACCGCCGCCCTGACTGTCGTCGCGTTGTACGTCCATGAGCAACCAGCGCTCCGCGCCGGTGCTGAGCTCGATGAGCTTGAGCGCTTCGCGGGAGTCGTAGCGGGTGGCGTAGGCCAGCCAGCGGCCGTCGGGGCTGGCGACCGGGCGGAACGCACCCTCGTGCTCGTGCGTCCGCACGTGCACACGACCGGTCTCGCGATCCAACCGACCGATCTGAAACGGGCCGACGACGCGGGCCGAGCTGCGATCATGCGCCGGATCGAGCTCCAGCTCCCACGGTTCGCGGCTGCTGGTTGCGAAGCCGCCGCCGAGGCTGCCGCGAATGTTGACCCACACGTAGCGTGGCTCGTCGGAGAAGGCGGCCCCCATGTGTGCCGGCGAGTCGTCCTCATGCCCGGTCACTTGCACGCCGGAGCCGCCGTCCTCGTGGTAGAGCCAGAGTTGCGAACCCTTCGTCGACAGGACGTACTCGCCGTCGGGTGTCCATACCGGTGACAGATAGCTTTCGCGCTCACTCTCGGTCAGTGCCTCCGGATTGTCGCCATCGGCGTCGGCGATCCACAAGTTCTCCGAGCCGTTGCGGTCGCTCACGAAGACGAGCTTGGAGCCGTCGGGCGAGAAGCGCGGCTGCATGTCGTACGCCTGGCCGCTGGTTATCCGAGTGGCTTCGCCGCCCGTAACCGGCAGCGTGTACAGGTCTCCCAACAGCTCGAACACGATCGTCTGACCGTCCGGCGAAAGATCGAGAGAGATCCACGTACCCTCGTCAGTCGTGAACTCCATCGTGCGGGTGGTGATCAGCGGCAGCGAGTCATTCTTCTTCGCCGCAGCGGCAGCCTCGTCGTTTTCTTCCGGCGTTTGCGCCGATGCGGTCGGTACGAGAACGATCGCCGAGAAGGCAAGGAGGAACATGGAGCACAGGAAGGCTCGCGGGAATCGAGACATGAGATTGCTCCTGGTTATCCAGCGGCGCGATGTCGGCGAGGCGCGTTGCCTGCGGCCCCGCGCGGCGTCAGTCGTTGCTCGGGCCGAGCATGCCATGGATGACGATCCGACTTCACGGAGCCCGCCACCTCAGCGAGCGGCATAGCCACGAGTCCTGTCCGCCCTCATCTCCACGCTGCGAGAATGACGCCCATTGCCACGGAGTAGACCAGCTGATAGCCGGCATCGATGAGGTAGATCGACAACGGCTTCCTCGAGAATGTATGGGCGGTCAGACCCAGCGTGGCCAGAAATCCGATCCATACGAGGAGCCCGAGAAAGGCCCCCTGCGGCACCGTCGATACACCCGTGTAGGAAACGAGAACGGCGAGAACGAAGGCCATCACCAGATAGCAGAACAGCGACACGATGAAGGCTCGGCCGAAGTTCTCTTTTAGCTGCTCGGCAGAGTATCCGTGGGCCTTCGCCCAGCGATCGCCGAACAACAACGGTGAGTACCAAACCGCACCGATGAAGATGGTGGCCACCGCCGCACCGCCAACGGCCAGGTAGTTGATTTGGAGTTCAGGCATGAGACCTCCGCGGCTGTCGATCGTTTGAGGGATCGTTCACCGACGCCGGATCAGGGAGCATCGGGTCGGCGGAACTCGAACTTGAGGAAGGACATCTCGTTGCGCTCCGGAGTACGCGTGTCGATGAAGCGGGTCTCGAGCGCGAAGCCGTCATCGCGAAAGTACAGAACGACGGCGAATTCCTTCTCGAGTCCCATCGCCGTCATTGCCGGGTCGTCGTCCTTGCCGTACATGGCGACACGGTCGCCGTCATCGTCGGCCTTGCCGCGGGCCGTCACGAAATAGGTGCCGTAGTTGTCCATCAGAATGACGGCGTACTCATCGTGCCGCTCGTCGAACGCCAGTGTGTAGATCGCGTGCTCTACGGGGGCCGAGGCGGCAGTTACCTCGATCTCGAGGAAGCGATCGCCGAGCTTCGTTCGTGCAGTCGCCGTACCGACAGGCTCCGTCTCGGACGGCGAGCCGATGTATACCTCCCACCCACCGGCGAGGGCGACGAGCCTCGCGTGCTCCGGACTCGAAGGTAGGGTGTCTTGTGCCAGCGCTGTGCCCGGCAGTATCCCCAGGGCTACGGCGAAGGCTCCGGCAGCGAGGGAGGCAGACGGCTTCAAACGGGCGCCCGTGCGCATGATTTTCTCCTTTGCTCGTTTTCTGTCCGTTCAGGGCGTATCGCTGCCGACGAGGGCGCGCCACTCGCTCAGCGGTCGGTACAGGAAGTCGGGGCGTGGCGCATCGGATAGCTCGGCGATGAGCTCGAGCAAGTGCCCGTCCGGGTCCTTGAAGAAAACGGCTGCCGCCGGCATCCAGCCGTGCACGATCGGTTCGTGCATCGGCCCCTGTTCCGGAGCAGTCGAAGGATGGACAGGCTCGATCCCGCGCCCGCGTAGGTACGGGACCATCTCGTCGACATCCTCCTCGGCCACGCGGAACGAGATATGAGACTCAGCGGGGTGGCGGTGCACTACCGTGTCCACCTCGAAGAGCCCGAGCATCCAGCGGCTGTGTCCATTGAAGTAAACGAGTAGGGCATCCGACCCGTGTTGCTCGCCGAAGCCCAATTCGAACCCGAGCGCCTCGACGTAGAAGTCGATCGCGCGATCCAGGTCCGTGACGGGGAGGTGAACCTCGTAGAAGCCGCGGTGGAAGCGCATCGATGTCACGCTCGATTCGGTCCACCGTCAGTAGCAATCGCCGCGAGAAGGAAGGCTCCGGCGGCGGCAACGAAGACGGAGGAATCCAGCGGCGACTTGACGCCTTCGGCGATCGTCATCGTCAGGGCGAACGACAAGAGCAGGAGGCCACTTCCCAGGGCGAACCACCGCAGCCTCCAGCCGGCGAGTAGCGCAACGGCGAACAGCGTTTCAGCGACAGTGGCAGTCCAGGCTAGAGCAGGGGCGAGGGGCGCCGGAGAAAACCAGGTCAGCGTCGCAGCATAGTCTGCGAAGGCGCTCCACTCCCCCCAGGCAACGCCTGGAGCGCCGGGCGGGCCCCACAGACCGAATCGGTCCGCGACGGCGGAGAGAAAGCCCACGGCCAGGGTAAGGCGGAGGAACCACTGGGCGATGTTTCGCAAGGTTCGTTGGTTCATCGAGACACCTTTCTGGCTCCTCAGTCCTCTTTCGCCGCGTCGAGCGCGGCGAACCGCTCCTTCACCGCATGCGTGACACGGATGATCGCGTCGACCAGCGCTGGATCTACGTCCACGTCGACCTCGAGTTGAAGTGCTAGCTACAGCAGCCTAACGGACGGGGCGCTCGGCTGCAGCGCCCTGTTACGCCGCGTAGCGCAGCACCGCAATGAAATGACACGCCGTGCCGGCGAGAACGAACAGGTGCCAGACGAAATGGTTGTACTGAAAGCGATCGGCGGCGTAGAACGCGACTCCGGCCGTATATGCGATGCCCCCCGCGAGGAGCCAGAAGAGCCCCGCCGCGGGCATGAGAAGCCAGAGAGGCTTGACCGCAATAACGACGATCCAGCCCATCGCCAGATAGAGGCCCATCGAGAACCTCGCGTAGCGGACGCCGGATTTTGCCTTGAGGGCGACACCCACCAAGGCGAGGCCCCACACGAGCCCCAAGAGACTCCAACCCCAGGCGCCGTGCAGAACGCCGAGCGTGAATGGCGTGTACGTGCCGGCGATCAAGAGGAAGATCGCGCCGTGGTCGAGCACCTGGAATATTTGTTTGGCCCGGTTCGGGGGGAGCGCGTGGTAGAGCACGGACGTCAAGTACAACAGGCCTACGGTGGCCGCGAAGATGCTGGCGCCGATGATGCGCGTCGCCCCGCCCCGCTGGGCTGCATCGACGATGAGAACCGGGGCTGCAACCACGGCCGCCAGCAAGCCGATGCCGTGGCTCACGCTGTTGGCGATCTCCTCCCGCGGCGATTGCGTGCGCTTGCCTGATGCAACCACTCGAGTCACGGTTCTCTACTCCTCGCGAGAACGGATGGCCTACGGTAGAAAGTGCTGGCGGAATCGGCGGGCCGCGTAGAGGCCGGCACCCATCCCGAAAACGCTGACTATGAAGGCGGTGAAAAAGGAGATCCAAGCGCCGATCGTCCAGCCGAGCCAACTTCCGACGAACATGCCGATGAAATCAAGAATTCGGTTCATGTCAACTGCTCGCCTGCCGCTCGTTCGCGACGAGGGTCCGTCACTCGCTCAGCCGTGCACGTCGATGATCCCCGAGCGAGCGACGCATTCGACCTGGAAGCCTAGAAGGATTTCCTCAACGCTTCAGCGAGGTCAGAGGTTGCCGTCGCGTTGGTCCCGGCCGCCAGGAAAATTGCCAGCGCCTCGTCAGTGTGACACCAGATCAGGCCCGTGGTGTCGTTGTCATAACCCCAGCGGATGTATCGTCCTTCCTCTGTTCCCGTAAGTTCCAACTCCTTGAGGTCGTCATCGGCCTTGATCATGCACTCGTCCAACGATAAATCGATTGGTATCGTCGAAAAGTGGAGCTCAGGTGCGTTCAGCACCGCAAAGTTTGAAGCACTCTCTCCGACGTCCCCGGCAGTGTGGTTCGCCGCCTGCCCACCCGGCAGGTTTCCGGTGGCAATGAGGGTCGTTACGATGCTCACGAGGCCGGTAACAACTGCGACGATGATGGTCTGGCGCGAATTGATTCGCACGGCCTCCAGCGTCTGATTGTCGCGCTCCGCCATAGCAGCTCCTCCTTATCTGTTTTCGCCATCCGGCAACGTCAGCACCCGCTCCATGAAGTCGAGCTTGTCCTCCAGTAGCCGCTCACGCACCCGCATCATATCGCCGATCTCCAGGTAGGCCTCCGCTTCGCGGTCGTAGGCGAACCAGAGCGGCCGGCCGAAGCCGTTGGGATTACCGCTGGCGGCGAAGCTCGTCCAGTAGCCGGACACCGTCTCGGCCAACTCGAATTCCGCCGCTTCGAAGTCGCGGCCGACGCGACCCAGGTTATCGAAGGCGTAGACGATCTCGGCGCCGTGGTGAGCGCCGTAGAATGAGCGATTGCGGATCGGCGGCGCGTGCGTGAAGTAGTAGAGATGGACGTTCGACCCGCCGGCCACCGCCAGGCGCGCCCAGCGCCGCATCTCGACGCCGAAGCTCAGGTCGCGCAGCGCCTCCAGATAGGTTCGCGGCAGATCTTCGGCGCGCGCCCGGTAGACGCGGTAGAACTCGTCGGCGAGCTCGCCGAAGCGCGATGTTACCCAGGCGTCGTACTCCTCGAGCGATTGTGGGATCTTCCGGACGTCAGTGAGCGTGGTCATCTCGTCGGCGTTGAAGCCGACGATCAGCGGCACGTCGTTATGACGGCCCTGAGCGAAGATCGTGCGAATCTCGGCCGGAAGCACCCAGCCGTCGACGATCGGGCGGAAGGCGCGCACCCCGCTCTCCGGCTCGTCGCGCCGCAGTTCGATGGCGTAGCGGTCGATGATCTCCGGCGCCGGAAGAGCCCGGAGCTCGACCAGCGAGCCGGCGCCGAGGCTTGCGGCAAAGGCAGCACCCGTAGCCTCCGCGGATGGTGGGCTCGGATCTCCGATCGGCGTGGTCGAGCGCTGCTGCCCGCCTGTCGCGACGCCGAAGATTTCCTTCAGGTGCACCATGGCACCGAGCTCACCGCCGCTTTGCCCGATGGCGCCATGGAAGAGCCCGGCGGCCAGCGGCGACGTCATCAACGCGCTGACGGCCGACGCGCCCGCCGATTGGCCGAAGATCGTCACCCGGTCGGGATCGCCGCCGAAGGCCGCAATATTGCGCTGCACCCAGCGCAGGGCGGCGATCTGATCGAGGAGCCCGTAGTTGCCCGAGGCGCCGTGCGGCGACTCGGCGCTCAGCTCGGGATGGGCCAAGAAGCCCAGGGGCCCGAGCCGGTAGTTGAAGCTCACCAGGACCACGCCCTTCGCAGCCAGGGCCGTGCCGTCGTACGCGCGGTCGGAGGCGGCGCCGTCGCGGAAGCCGCCGCCGTGGATCCACACCATCACCGGGCGCCGCTCATCGGCGGCGGCGGCTGTCCAGACGTTCAAGAACAGGCAATCCTCGCTCTGGGGTCGGGGCTCGGCGCCACCGAAGCCGGCAGGAAGCGGCGGCTGCGGGCACCGCGCGCCGAAGTTGTCGGCCGCCTTGACGCCTTCCCATGAGCCCACCGGCTGCGGTGGCCTCCAGCGCTGCTCACCCAGCGGCGGTGCCGCGAAGGGAACGCCTCTGAAGATGCGGACCGCACCGTCGCTGGTTCCGGAAATCAGGCCGCTGTCGGCGCCGATCGGAGCGCTGAGCTGCACCGCGGCGGCCGACGAAACGAAGGTCAGCGCCGCGGCCACCGCGAGGGCGCGTGGCACGCTACCGCCCGAGAGATCTCGCCGCAGAGGCTCTTTTTTCATCCCGACGGATCAGCTGCGTCGTCCTGTCGGGCGGCGTGCTCTCCCGGAACGATGCACTTGCCCGTACGGATGTAGTGGTTCATCGCGGTCTCCCACTCGTGCATGAACTCTCCGTAGAAGGTCTCCGTGAACCCCTCGACGAACGAACGGCCCTCGGGACCGATCGCGGTGTGGCAATAGGTGATCTGGGCGTCGCTCTTGTCCTCCTCGACGCTCGTAAGCCGGATCGTCAGTTTGCAGACCGTCGAGCCGGGCGTCACCTTCAACATCTCGACATGGAAGACGCCGGGGTCGTGCACTGTTACCACCCAGACCGCCTCCGCGTTCGGGTCTTCGGTCACGAAGACGCAATCGGGTTCGACAACTCCAGAGTGAGAGTAGACCGAGATCGGGTCCCACCCTGGTTCCCACTCGGCCTCTCGGACGGGGCAATAGAGCGGGAAGACGACATCGGGGGGCGCCTCGATCCGCTGGGTGTACGTACGCGTTACTCGAGTCGGCTCTAGTATGTTCATCAGTCCTCTCCCGGCGGGTCGAGCGCGGCCACTCGCTCCTCTACCTCATGCGTGACACGGATGATCGCCTCGACCAGCGCTGCATCCACGTCTACGTCGCCCTCGTATTCGGCCAGGTTGCGCTTGCGATGGGCTTGTTCGAGCACGCGCCACTGCTCGTCGGGCAGGGCGAGCGTGTGGGTGAGGCACTGAAACACCAGATAGCGGCTTGTCGAGCGGTAGCCGTGCCAGTGCAGCGCGGCGAGGGCCAGAGCGTGCGCTGCGTTGTAGGCAAGGTCAAAGCGGCTTTCGAGGCTCAGCGTACTGTTTCCGGCGTCCCGCAAACGGCTCCGGCCGGAACGCAGCAGGCCCTCGAACTCGGCACGAGACGGCGGCTCCACCTTGAGCTTGTCGATGCGAACGAGATTTTCCAGCGCGTCTTCACTCATCGGGCAACGTCCCCGTAAGTACCAGCGGCGCGGCGGCCAGCACGCCTTTCACGAAGGGATTCCCGTCCCGCAGCCGCCGGTGGAACTCTTCCGAGGTGTACAGCGTGGGATTCACCTTGCGCCCCAGCGCCTGCTCGGCTCCGGCGAGCAGGCGATACAC
>CBDUXW010000025.1:0-13077 GCA_965371275.1 uncultured bacterium
GCGCCTCGATCTGGCGCGCGAACAGCGCCTCGAAGCCCAGGTCGTTGCCGATCGCAGACCTTCTCGCCGTCGGCGAAGGCAAGCGCCTTGGCGCCCTTGTCCACCTTGATGCCCGGGACGATGCCCGCGTCGGACAGCAGCTTGGCGAAGGGAACGCCTTCGGCGGCTGACTGGCGCAGCGTTTCGTCGAACAGAATGACGCCGCCGATGAATTCGTTGGCGCCTTCCGTGGTGAACAACAGCTCGCGGTAAGCGCGGCGGTTGTCTTCGGTAGACTCGACGTTGATCGTGTCGAAGCGCTTCTTGATGGTCGGCGAGCTCTCGTCGGCGGCGAGAACGCCTTTGCCGGGAGCTACGATGGCCTGTGCCGTTTCGGCGATCTGATTGCCGCGGTCGGTCACGGGATTTCCTCCGGAATGGACTGTTGAATTGATGCGAATCTCGTGGATCGGCGGCGTCGGCCGACCGTCCGAAAAGGGGATATCAGGGACAGATTATGGCCCGTCGGGTGAACTGGCAAGCTGGCGGCGGAGGGGCTCCGCAGCGATCGGCAATGTGCGCCGCGCGTTTTCCCGGAACCTCTACCGGGCCCCCGATTCGAACTCGATGGCGAGCTCGACATCCTGCTTGCTCCCCATGAACAACGGCACGCGCTCGTGCAGCTCTGTGGCTTGCAGCTCGAGGAGGGGCTCCTCGCCGGTCGAGGCCATCCCGCCGGCCTCTTCTATCAGCATGCCCATCGGGTTGGCCTCGTAGAGCAGCCGCAGCTTGCCACCCGGCGCCCTCTCGGTGCCCGGGTACATGAAGATACCGCCGTACAGCAATGTCCTGTGCACATCCGCCACCATGGAGCCGACATAGCGCGCAGAGTAGGGCCGCCCCGACTCCTTGTCGTCCTCTTGCAGGTAATCGAGAAAGCCGCGGGTGCCGGCGGACAACAGATTTCGGTAGCCCTCGTTGCAGCTGTAGATCTTGCCCTTCTCGGGAATCGAGATATCGGGGTGCGACAGTAGGAACTCGCCGATGCTCGGATCGAGCGTGAAGCCGTCTACCTGGCCGTGGCCGGTGGTGTACACGAGCATCGTGCTCGGGCCGTACAGCACATAGCCGGCCGCCACCTGCTCGCTGCCCTTGCGCAGGAGGTCGTCGAGCGTGCCGCAGCCGTCGCTGTTGGTCACACGCCTGTAGATCGAGAAGATCGACCCGATCGACACGTTCGCATCGATGTTCGACGAGCCGTCGAGGGGGTCGAACAGCAGCACGTAGTTGCCGCACTCGAACTTGTCGGGAATCGGGATCGGGTCCTCTTCCTCCTCGCTGGCCATCACGCACAGCCGGCCCGAGTGGTCGAAGTTCTTGATGAAACACTCGTTCGCGTAATCGTCGAGCTTCTGGACCTCTTCACCCTGCACGTTCACCACACCGGTTTGGCCGAGGATGTCGACGAGCCCCGCCTTGCTGACCTCGCGGGCAATCATTTTGCCGGTCAGGGCGATGTCGTAGAGCAGGCCGGAGAGGTCGCCGGAAGCTTCCGGATGGCTTTGCTCCTGGTCGAGGATGTAACGGCCGATCGTGACGACTTGGCTGGGTCGCGTGATGATCGGTGTCTTCGTGAGTGTGACCGTGTTCTTGAGTGCCATCGGAGCTTCTCGCTCGGCGGATTTCGACGTGGCGTCGGGGACGCTACTTCGGCAGTATAGGCCACTTCGTAGGGGCCTCAAGCTGGGGCCGAAGGCACAGGGAGACGGTGCATGACGAGTTGCCGCAAGCGATGGTCTGTTCTCGCGGCGACGCGCTGCGAGGATTCCTGCAGGGCGCCAAGACGAAATACGAGGGCGAGTATCAGGGGCAGGGCGCCGAGGTGCGCTAGCAGAGCTGCAACCTAGTCAGCCGCCGACCGCCTCGAGATCCAGGTTCGGTATGTCGGCGAAGTCGGCGGCGTTGCGGCTCAACAATCGTGCTCCGAATGCCGCCGCCGATACGCCGATGGCGATGTCGGCGGCGCGCCGGCGTGGTGAACCGAGATCGCGGAACGTCCGGGCCGATTGTGCCGCGAGTTCCTCGGACAGCGGAACGATGCCGTCGTCGAAGAAGAACGAGCGGGCGACGGCGAGTTGATCGGGCGTGCGGGGACCGCGGGCGAACTCGTACCAGGCCACGGCGCTCATCTGGATCTCGGCGTCGGACTCCGCCAGCTCGCGGAGCCGCTTTCGCTCGGGTCCGGGGCGCGCCAGCGCCACCACCAGAAAATCGGTGTCCAGGTGGACGAGGCTCAAAACCCTTCGTCCTGCGCCTTGAGCTCGCGGATCTCCGCCTCGGCATCGTGCCCCTCGAAGAGATCGAAGAGCCGCGTTAGCGTCCGGGCGCGTTCTTTCCGGCTTTCCGCGGGCACGCCGAACACCGCATCGCGGTGCCGAACGACGGCGCGGCGAATGGCCTCCGAGGTGGAGCAGCCGTATTGCATGGCAAGTTGCTTGGCGGCTTCGCGGGTGTCCTCGTCCAGCAGAATCGTGGTTCTGGAATACATATCATGCATATTATATGCATATCATCGTACGGACCAGCATCGGTGAGCTTCCGATAACAGTTGAGACGGTCGCCGACTGAGGAATTCCGCGGCTACCGTGGTCAGGGAACCTGAATCAGTTGCCGCAACTGGCGGGCGAGGCGGCGCGCCAGGTCGGTGGTGCCCTTCTCAAGGTTCTCGTTCAGATTGATGTCGGTGTACTGGATCGTGGTGTTCGCCGGGCCGGCAACGGTAACGCCATCGCCCAGATCAGTGATCCGCATGGTGAGCGCCACGGTGTACTGCTGCTGAATCCGGCCGAAGTACTCGAGGTCCCGAACGCTGACCAGCTTGGCAGTGGAAACCACATGAAACCGGGCCGCCTCCTGGAGACTGCCGTACGGCGAAGACGGATAGTCGATGATCTGGAAGTTCTGGCCGGCAAGGACGCCTTCGATCCACGTGTTGACCAGGTCGACGTACTCGTATTCACCCGAGGTCTCGGCCACGATCGAGTTGATCGGCGGTGGGATGAACCGGGGTTCCGCCGCGGCCGGGGGATCGGGCTCCTCGACCTGAGCAGCCGATGGATCAGCCGAGGTGGGCGCCGCCTGCTGTGGCGCGGTGCTCCCGTCGGCCGCGGGTTGAGCAGGAGAGGGTTCAGCTTCCGCACTCGATTCAATAGTCGCGTCTTCGACCGTTGCGTTCGCCGCGTCGACAGCACCGGACGTGTCGGCCGCCAGGGTTCCTTGGTCCGCGTCGGCTGCACCCTGCGGCCGGAACTGCCAGACGAGCAGCGCGAGCGCCAGCAGCACAACCACCGTGGCGGCGATCGCGATCATCGGGTTGCGCTTCTTGTCGCCGCTCGTGGCGCACGCCGCGGTGGCGGGCGACGGTTCGGCGGTCGATTCACTTGCTGCGGCACCCGTCGGCGGCGCTGTGGCCTCTGCCGGAGCGGATGTCGGTACATCGGTGAGCGCCGGCGGAGTTGCCACTGTTGGCGCCGCCGCTTCGGTGGCCGCGGGCATTGCCTCGGTGGGCTCCAGGGGAGGCACGGCGGCCTCGGGCGCCAGCACCTCGGTGGCGGCAGTCGCGGGGCCGTCCGCATCGGCAGCTACGACCTCCGTAGGTGCCGCCGGCGGCGCTGCGGGCAGGGAGTCCGCTGCCGGTGCGCCCGCCATTTGCACGGTCGTCGTGTGCGGCTCGGTGTCGACGTCGCGCAACGCGTGCAGCAGATCCTCGGCGCTTTGGAAGCGGTTCTTCGGATCGACGCACATCATCTTTTCGACGACCGCCTGCACCGCGGGCGGAACGGTGGGGTTGAACGCTCCCACGGTGGAGCTCGGCCCCTCGATGATCTGCAACACGAGCTCGGCGGGTGTATCGGCCTGGAACGGCGTGCGCCCGCTGAGCATCTGGAAGAACGTCACGCCGAGCGCGTAAATGTCGCTGCGACCGTCGAGCTTCTCGCCATGGCACTGCTCGGGCGAGATGTATTCGGGCGTACCGATCATCATGCCCGACTGCGTCAAGCGATCCTCGGTGATCATCTGGGCGATGCCGAAGTCTGCCACCCGCGCGCGCCCCACCTCGTCGATCATGATGTTCGCCGGCTTGATGTCGCGGTGCACGATGCCGGCGTCATGAGCCACCGCGAGCGCTTCGGAAACCTGCTCGAGAATCGGTACGGCGCGCCCGGCGGTCAGGAATCCCTCACCCTCGATAATCTCGCGCAGCGAGCGGCCCTTCACGTATTCCATGGCGAAGAAGTGGACGCCGTTTTCCTCGCCGATGGCGTACACCTGCACGATGTTCGGGTGGCTGAGTTGCGCCGCCGCCTGCGCCTCGCGTTTGAAGCGCTCGATGAACTGTGCGCTTTCCGACAGGTGGAGGCCGATGACCTTCAGCGCGACCACCCGGTTGAGCGAGTCTTCGTGCGCCTTGTACACCGTCGCCATGCCGCCCTGGCCGAGCTTGCGGAGCACACGGTAACCGGCGAGCTGCTTTCCGGTGTAGTCGATTTCGGCCATGGATCCAGAGCGTGTCGAGGCGGCGCGCAAGTTGCTGGAATTCGGCGCCGATTTCGATTGAAACCGCTGCCAGTCTTTCGATACCGTAGGCGAGACTACACTCAGACGGTGGGTCGAATCCACCACATCCCCGAGGTGTCAGATGCGTAAGCAGCTCCGCTCCGTAGCCTTCGTTTCCTTGATTATCTTTGCTACGGCGATCAGCGTGCCGTCTGCCGGCAGCGCCGCGCCCGCACCACAGGAAAAGGTGCGCATCGCGGTGATGAACTTCGAGAACAACAGCTCCTGGTATTACTGGGGCGACAACCTGGGCAAGGCCGCCGCCGACGAGCTCGTCACGCAGCTCTTCAAGACCGGCAAGTTCAGCGTCGTGGAGCGTTCGCAGATCGAGGCCATCCTGTCGGAGCAGGACTTCGGCCAGAGCGGCCGGGTGAATTCCTCGCAGGCGGCCGACATCGGCAAGATCCTCGGCGTGCAGCTCGTCGTCACCGGCTCGATCACCAAGTTTTCCATCGATCGGAAGGGCGGCAGCTTCGCCGGCATTGGCGCCACGTACTCCGAGGCCGAAACCAATCTCGACGTGCGCATGATCAACACCAACACGGCCGAGATCATGTTCGCCGACGATGGTGAGGGCAAAGTCCGTCTCGGGGGCGTCAACTACCGCGGCGACGGCTTCGAGCAGAGCTTCGACGCCGGCCTGGCGCAGGAATCGCTGCGCCCGGCGGTCGAGGACATCGTCGGGAAGATCGGCAGCAAGGCCGACTCGTTCGCGTCGATCCAACCGCCTGTGGCGCCGGCCCAGATCGTCGGCTCGAACGCCGATACCTTCTACATCGACAAGGGCGAGAACTTCAGCGTCACCGTCGGCCAGCGCTACGAGGTCATGCGTGTGATCGACGAGATCAAGGACTCCAACGGCAACGTGCTCGACCAGATCACCGACAAGGTCGGTGTCCTCGAGGTCACTCGCGTGCTGGGGCAGTCGTCGATGGCCAAGGTCGTCGAGGGCGAGGCCGCGGAGGGCGACAAGCTGGTTCCCATAGGCGGTTAGCTCGCCGGACGCGTCCGTCTCATAAAGAGAGAGAGTAAAGCTGGACCGCCTTTATATAGTTTGATAGTTAGTTTAGTATCTAGTCATGATCAGGTTGAACGTTCACGAAGCCAAGACCCACCTTTCCCGCTACCTCGCCAGGATCGAGGAAGGCGAGGTAGTCGTGCTGTGCCGGCGCAATGTGCCGATCGCCGAAATCCGAGGTATCGCAAAGCCGCGGGGTGAGCGTCCGATCGGTCTCGCCAAGGGTGAGTTCGAGGTGCCCGACGACTTCAATGCGACGCTGCCGGATGAGGTCATCGACGCGTTCGAAGGCGGAGGCGGTTGAAGCTACTCCTCGACACCTGCACTTTCCTGTGGATGATCACCGGCGATGAGCAGCTCTCAGAAGATTCGCGCCGGCTGATCATCAATCCCGACAACGAGGTCTTGCTCAGTGCCGCGTCCGCCTGGGAGATAGCCGTCAAGAACAGTCTCGGCCGTCTTCCCCTTCCCGACGATCCGGCGCGCTACATTCCGAAGCTGCGCCGCGCTCACGGAATCGATTCGCTGCCGCTGGACGAAGAGTCGACGCTCTATCTTGGCAAGCTACCGGCCTTGCATCGCGACCCTTTCGATCGCGTGCTCGTGTGCCAGGCGATGGTGCACGGTTTGGTCTTGCTGACGCCGGATGAAGCGATCACGCAGTATCCCGTGCGCACCCGTTGGTGAGAAACGCCCGCGCCATGGAAGACCCTGTGAAACTTTGATGTGGTGACCTCCGTCTAAAGCTCTTATAGGCAGTTGCACCATCGGAGGGAGTCGGTCATGTCGAGTCGCTTACATGGACGCGTGTTCACTACCGCGTCACACCTGTGCCTCGCCGTGTGCTTTCTCGCCGCCTCGTCGCTCTTCGCCGACAACGGTGGGTCGGTACGCTCCGGCACCAGCATAGTGCCGCCCAACGTGCGCACGTTCACGGGCCCCGACGGGCAACCGCTGCCGTTCACAACGGATGCGGAGATCCTGGACTTCCTGCGCACGGCCAGCGTCGTCTCGGTTACCGACATCTCCCTCGGTGTGACCAAGCCGAAGAAGATCCTGCTCGAGAAAGACGGCGTGCGGGCGCATGCCATTTTCCGTTCGGTCGACGTTCCCGTGGAGCGCCAGGTCGACCCGGTGACCGGGCGTGTCGCGTCCGAGGCCTGGCGCGACAGCGCCGTGTCCGAAGTTGCGGCGTATCAGCTCGCGTCGTTGCTCGACCTGCCCTTGGTGCCGCCGGTGGTGAGACGAGCCATCGACAACCGCCCGGGAACGCTGCAAGTGTGGATCGAGAACGCAAGGGTCGAAAAGGACCTGATCGATCAGGAAATCGCGCTACCCAACGAAACGTGGTGGAGGGGTGTACACGGCAGCTTGCTGATTTTCGACAACCTCATCTTCAACCTCGATCGCAACACCGGCAACGTCCTGATCGATCGAGATTGGAGGGTCTGGTTCATCGATCACACGCGTGCGTTTCAGAGTCGTCGCAAGCTTCGCAATCCCGAGTACATCCGTTTTTGCGAGCGCCGGCTGGGTGAGCGCTTGCGCACGCTCACCGACGACGAGATCAAGGCCCGCCTCTCGCCCTACCTCGACACCACGCAGATGGCGGCGCTACTTGCCCGCCGCAGTCGCCTCGTCAAGTACATCGATGGCTTGATCGAACTGCATGGAGAAGATGACGTGGTGTTCGATTACAGCTATGACGTGGCTGATTGGTCACGGTAGCTCCACCCCGCGCCCTCTGAAACCTGGCCGCAGTGGTTCGACGACCGTGGCGCGCGTGCTCAGCGCCGCCGGCTGCCGCCGCGCCCGTGCATGCGGAACGACCGGCGCTTCAGACTCACTTGCACATCGCTGATGTGGTTGCCGTCGGCCTGGGCACGCGCAGTGCCTGACTCTCGGGTTCAGCGGCTTGTTGACGATCCGGCAAGCGTGGTGTTTCCTCGCCCCCATGGACAGCAGCCACAAAGAGCGCCTCGGACGCTGGAACGACCAGTTCTTCGGGGGACAGTTGCCGGAGCACAAGCTCGCCTTCCTCGACGACGTCGGCTGCTTCGGGCAGCCGGTCATCGATTTCATCGAAGACGTGTTGCGACGAATTCACTCGATCGGTATGCGCCCCGAGGATTTTTCGGATCTGCTCGGCTGGGAGCTCGGTTTCATCCTGCCGCGTATCCTGCCGACGGAGTGGGGCGGCATGGTGCCGCCGATCACGGTGGCTCGGCGGCACGCGAAGCTCGAGGAATATCTATCGGTGAATCCGTGGCACGATCTCGTCCCCGGCAGCAAGATTCTCGACATCGGCTGCGGCTTTCCGCCGCTCACGGCGGTCGACCTGGCGCGCCGGTTTCCCGAATGCGAAGTGCTCGGCGCCGATCCCCAGTTCGGCCGCTGGATCGTCTACGACGTGGAGGGCGATTACTGCTGTTTTCATGACGACGGCGACATCCGCTATTTCCAGGCGGCCGAGGCCGACTACGAGCGCTTCGATGAGCTGCTGCGCGGCGGCCAGGCTACCCGCGACAACTACAAGAAGATCCTCGACGACCTGTTGCCCCTGTTGGGAAGCAAGGAAGGCCACGCCAAGGCCGAACGCGATGGCCGCCGCCTGGTGCAAGACCCGATCGAGCAGTATGTCGGCGGCAATCTGTCGTTCGTGCTCGGCGGCTTCCAGGAGCTCGACCTGCCCCACGAGCTCGATCTCGTGCGCTCCATGAACGTGCTGATCTATTTCGACGCGGACTTTCGCGCCCCGGTCGAGGAGTGGATCGCATCGATTCTCAAAGAGGGTGGCATCTTCACGTGCGGCATGAATTGGGCACGCAGTGTGTACTCGCGGTACTCGGTTTTCCGGAAGGAGAACGGACGCCTCGTGCACAAGGAGTTCAGCTTCGGCCTCGAATGCGTGCGGCCGCTCGAAATGGTGCCGTTCTTCGCCTTTTACGACGACGACGTCGAAACCGAGCTGCAGCTCGAGCTGATCCGCGTGCTGCGCGCCGACGACGATTTCATGGTTTTGCTGGACAAGCGATTCGACGAGGCGCAGGCAAAGCTCGACCTGTGCCCGCGGGGTGACGACGGGCGACTCGGCGGCATCGACGAAGACATGGCTTTCAAGGACATGGAGGAGGCGTTGGTGAGCCTGCAGGAAATGGCGAATTCCGACGAGCTCCACGACGGGGCACACAAGGTCCTCGAGGCGGCCGGCTACGAAGTATGGCGTAACGAGGTGGGCGACACGTCGATCACGCCGCGCGGCTGAGCTCCCCACAAACGACAACAAGCGCAGGAGGACATCATGTCGCGCCCCTCGGGGTTTCGGTCGCCGGCCCGCATGACGACGGCGAGGGTTTGGCTGACTTGTCTCGTCTTACTTGTCGCGATGAGTGCCTGCGCGCGCGGTGAGCCCATCACCGTCGAGATCGGTCCGGCGTCGGCGACACCGACGATCGAGGATCTGTTCTCGGGCGATGTCGAGGTCATCGACATGACCCACGCCCTCAGTCCGGACTCGGTGTACTGGCCGAGCGATAGCGGCAACCCGTTTCAGTACGAAGCGCGCAGCACGCAGCCGAGCGGCGCCGTGTCGATGGGCGCCTACAGCACGCCGGAGCATCACGGCACGCACCTCGACGCACCCATCCACGGCGGCGACAACCAGCCGGGGGTCGACGATCTGACGCCCGACGATCTGTTCGGGCCGGCGGTCGTGATCGATGTGTCGGCACAGAGCGCGGCAGACCCCGACTACGCCGTCAGTCGCGACGACATCCTGTCGTGGGAGGCGGATCACGGACCTTTGCCCGAAGGCGCCATCGTCCTGATGTACAGCGGCTGGAGCGAGAAATACGACGATGCCGCGGCCTACGCCAATCAAGACGACGACGGGCACATGCACTTCCCCGGTTTTTCCGAAGAGGCTGCTCGCCTGCTGATCGACGAGCGCAACATCCGCGGCATCGGCGTCGACACCTTGAGCGTCGACCCCGGGTCGGCTCGCGGCTTCCCGGCGCACGGAACCGTCAACGGCAACGGTAAGTTCCACCTGGAAAACGTCGCCAATGTTCATTTGCTCCCCGCGAGTGGCGCTTTTCTGATCGTTGCGCCAATCAAGATCTCAGGTGGTTCGGGCGGTCAGGTGCGTATCTTCGCGGTGGTGCCCTGACCCGGCGCACTCGGCGTGAACGAGCCCTTGCCGGTCGCGTGAGCTCGAGCGATTGACGGCCCGACCTCGTACAATCGAGTCGATGCGCGACACCGTCGACATTTCCTACTTCAGCGACACGCTGTGCGTGTGGGCGTACGTGGCTCAGATCCGTCTTGATGAACTGCTGCGCCGGCACGGTGCCGCGATCGAGGTCGGCTACCACTTCATCCCGATCTTCGGTTCCACCGCGCATCGCATCGGCGAAGGATGGAAAGATCGCGGCGGCTTCGACGGCTACGCGGTGCATGTTGCCGAGGTGTGCGATGGATTCGATCACGCGGCGCTCAACGCCGATGCCTGGACGACAGTCCGGCCGGCGAGCTCCGGGGTGAGCCATCAGTTCATCAAGGCGATCCAAGTGCTCGAGGAGGCGGGAGAGATCTCCGCCGAGCCCGACGCATCGTTCGACGGCAAGTCGAATTTGGAAGAGTTCGTTTGGCGGGTCCGGTTGGCGTTCTTTCGCGACGGGCGCGACATCTCGAGAGTCGACGTGCTCCTCGACATCGCCGCCGGCTTGGACCTTCCGGCCGACCGCATCACAGCGTGTCTCGACGACGGCCGCGGCATGGCTCAGATGTGCCGCGATTTCCGCAAGGGCGAGGATCTTAAAGTCGACGGCAGCCCTACCTACGTGCTCAACAACGGCCGCCAGAAGCTCTACGGCAACGTCGGCTACAAGATCATTGAGGCCAACGTCGAAGAGATCTTGAGGCGTCCCGACGACGCGGCGAGCTGGTGCTGACCGGCCGCGGCAAGCCCCTGACGGGTTTCCGGACATGATTGAGATCGCCGGCGCCTCACTGGCTCTGCAAATCGCCGTCGCCGTCGCTCTGTTGATGCTGGGGAGGCGGCTGTACTGGATGTTCGTGGCCGGTGTCGGGTTCGTGGCCGCCATGTACTTCGCCGGCGACGTGCTCGAGCTCGAACAAGAGTGGGTGACCCTGGCGGTGGCGTTGCTCGCCGGCATCGTCGGGGCGTTGCTCGCCGTGTTCCTGCAGAAGCTCGCCGTTGGGCTCGCCGGCTTTCTCGCCGTCGCCTACCTCGTGCAGGTGATCAGCACCGACATGGGATTTGACGGCCGGGTGCAAACGATTGCGGTTCTGGTGGCCGGGGTCCTCGGCGCAATCGTTGCCGGGACATTGTTCGACTGGGGGCTGATCGTGATCTCGTCTCTGACCGGCGCCGCATTGCTGGTCGATTCGTTCGACCTGCCGCGGGAGGCCGGTTGGGTGGTGATGTTCGTGGTCGCCGTGGCGGGTGTCTCGATTCAGGCGAACATGATGCAGCGCGAGGGCAAATGAGCGATCGGCGCGAGCGACCCGGCTGGGACAGGTACTACCTCGACATCGCGCGCTAGCGTCCGGCGGGCGCCTGTACGAACTGGCCGTTGCGCAGCACGATGTCGGCGTCGTATGCGCCGCTGGTCCAATCCACGGGCGGTGCCGGGCCGGCGAGACCATCGGCGCCGAGCGAGGTCAGCGTGAAGCCGTCCCGCCCCATCGTATACACCCACGCTGTGCCCCAGCCGTCACGAACAGGAACTCGAACGAGATATCCACCCTCCTGGAGCTCGGCGAGGCGCGCGGGTGTTGAGCCCGTGTCGGCCTGCATGAGCTGGATGGTGCGGCCGATCGTCTGCATGTCGGCCATGGTGGTCTGGCGCTTGGTCTCATCGAGCGGCGCGCCGGCGCCGGGGAGCGACGAGTCGGCGGCGCTGTCGAGATACGTCGTCATCGCGTACCAGCTGATGAATCCGCCGATCACCAGGACGATGAGGATGCCGATCAGCGAGCTGCCGCGGGCGTCACCTGCCCGGCCGTTGCGTCCAGCGTACATATGACCATCCTCCGGCCCTCGATCACTCGGCCCGCATCGCCACGATCGGGTCGGCGCGCGTGGCGCGACGCGCCGGCAATACGCAGGCCAGCGCCGCGATCAAGATCAGCGCCACCGTCACGATCAAGAGGCTCAACAGATCGAGACCACCCGCTTGGATCATATCGCCTTGGTCCGGTGGCAGGGCGATAAAAGCGTTCATCAATCGAGAGAGCCCGACGGCGCCGGTTACGCCGACCGCCACTCCCATCAATGACATCCACAGCCCGCTCTTGAGCACGTGGGTCATCACGGCCCGACGGCTGGAGCCCAGGGCGATCCGTATGCTCATCTCGCGGCTGCTTTGTGACACGACGAACGAGATCAGCCCGTAGGTGCCGATCGCGGCCAGCAGAACGGCGCCAATCGACAACCCGCTGAGAATTACCGAGAGCATCCGTTGCGGCAGCAGAAAGTCGATGACCACTTGTTCGAGGCTGCGGGCGCCGGTGATCGGCAAGTTGTCATCGACGCGCCAGATCGCGCTGCGGATGGCGTCGGTCAACTCTGCCGGTGCACCCTCGGTGCGTGTCACGACACGAAAGTAGCGCCTGCCATTTTGCGACATCGGCAGGTACGCTTTTTCATCGCTCTCACCGAGGTCCCCATGCTTGGTGTCGGCAACCACGCCGACGATGTGCACGGGTTCGTCCTCGAGCAACATCTGCTGGCCGATCGGGTCGGCATCCGGCCAGTGCCGTTCGGCAAACAGCTCGTTGATCACCACGACCTTCATCGTGTCGCGGGTGTCGCGGCTATCGAAGGTGCGGCCCGACAGCATGGGAACGCCCATAACGCGGAAGTAGTCGGGCGAGACGTGCAGGGTGATCGCCATCGGCAGCTCGGCGTCGGACTGCACCTCGCGGCCGGCGACCTCGAACGGCCGGGTGTCGACCTCGTGGTTCAGGGGCAGGTAGTTGACGGTGGCGGCGGCGACTACGCCCGGCACGCCGGCTACCTCCTCGGCGACGCGAGCATGGAAGTTCACGACCTGTTGTGTTTCGGGATAGAGCTCGTTGTCGAGTACCACCTCCATCGTCATGACGCCGCTGGCATCGAAGCCGGTCTCGGCATTGCGCATGTCGCCGAGGGCCCGAATCATCGTTGCGGTGCCGGTCAACAGCACCAGCGCCAGCGCCATCTGCCCGGCTACCAGGGCGCGTCGAAAGTGCAGGCCGGTGCGCGACGGCGTCGTTGCTTTGCCGTCCTTCAGCGAGTCCGTGAGCTTGATGTTCGACGCGCGCAGCGCCGGCGCCAGACCGAAGATCAGCGCCGTCATCATCGTCATGCCCAGCGTGAAAAGAAGCGTTGCCACGTCGATGTCGATCTCGCCGACCCTGTACAGCTCTGCGGGGATAGCCCCGGCAAGAGTGCCCAC
>CBDUXW010000026.1:0-13073 GCA_965371275.1 uncultured bacterium
CGGGGCGGCCGTCGGCGCCGAGGGTCACGAGGGCGCAGTTCACCGCCGCCGTCATGATTTTTCGGGCGGCCTCGAGGACCGCCTCGCGGCTCGGTTCCTGAAGGTTGCCGATCTCCGACTGGTCGGATCCGCTCATGGACGGCAACCCTACCGCGATCGCCGCAATCAGGCCGCCCGCAGCTCCTCGGCCACGGCGCGGATGTCCTCGAGTGCCTCTTCCATACGATCGATGTGGGTGCGGAAGCTCAAGACACAGATGCGCGCCAGGTAGTCACCCTGCACCACGGAGCCGCTGATGTAGATACGCTTGCGGTCGTTGATGGCGGCGAGGAAGCGGCGGTTCAGCTCGTTGAGCTCCTCGGGCGTCTTTCCCGGGACGAAGAGGCGGAAGGCCACCAACGACAGTTGTGGCTCGGCAACGATTTCGATGCCATCTATTTCGCGCAGTCCCTCGGTGATCCAGGCGGCGAGATCGAGCTTCTCGTCGAGCTGCTCGCGAAACACGCCGATGCCGTGCATCTTGAGCGGTATCCAGACCCGCAGGCCGCGGTGGTCGCGCGACAGCTCGGGCGAGATCTCGCTGAAGTCGACGAAGTCGGGATCGTCCTGCATGGTCGGCAGGTAGTCGGCGGTCACGGCGTGGGCCCGGGCCAGAGTTTCGCCGTCGCGCACCAGCAACGAGCCGGTGCCGTAGGGCAGGAACAGGCCCTTGTGCGGATCGAGCGACAGCGAATCTGACCTTTCGAGACCACGAAGCGTCACCCTGCCTCGCTCGGTAAGCATGAAGAGGCCGCCGTAGGCCGCGTCGACGTGAAACCACACGTCTTCCCGGGCGGCGATGTCGGCGAGCCCGTCGAGGTCGTCGACGGCGCCGGTATTGGTGGTGCCGGCGCTGCCGACGATCATCAGCGGCTGCCTGCCGGCGGCGCGGTCGGCGTAGATGCGCTCCTCGAGGTGGTCGAGGCGCATGCGGTACTCGCCGTCGCTGGCGACGTCGCGCACCGCCGACGGTGGAAACCCCGCCAGGATCGCGGCCTTCTGGATGGAATGGTGCACCTGGTCGGAAACGTAGAGTGTGCCGGCCAGAAAGTTCTCGGCCAGGCGCTCACGCCGCGCCGTGAAGATCGCCGTGAAGTTGGCCAGCGAGCCGCCGGTAGTGAGCAATCCGCGCGCGTCGTCGGGGTAGCCGACGATCTCACACAACCAGCGCACCACCACGGCTTCAATCTGCGCCATCCCGGGGGCCGGCTTCCAGATGCTCGTGAAGCGGTTGACGGAGTCGGCGATGAGGTCGGCGAGCGCCGCATGGTAGAGGCCGCCGCCGGGAATGTAGGCGAGATATCCCGGCGCCGGGGTGTTGAAGGCCTTGGGAACGACGTCGTCGAACAAGCGCGCCAGCAGCGCCTCGAACGGTTCGCCATGTTCCGGCAACGGCTCGATCAGGGAGCGCGCGAGCTCCTCGGAGCCTTCGAGATCGAACGACGGCTGCTCGGGCAGCGAGTCGATGAATGCCATGATTCGCTCGGTGGCCTGGTCGGTCATGTCCCGCATCTGCGCTACGGACAGCTCGAGCTCCGACGGGCCCGGGAATCCGGCCGCCGCCGCAGCCGCCGCCACGGACGCACCTGCGGGCGCAGCAGCGACGGGGTCGTCGCGCCGCGACCCAGCGCCATCTGTCGCCGACTCCACGGCTTCTGTGTCGCTTGTCGCCGGCTCGTCGCTCACGTATCGTGACTCGAAATTTTGCATCCTGCAGCTATCTTAACGGAGGGATCCCCATGACGTTCCGTCACCGTGTGGCACTGAAAACCAGCTTGCTCCTCGCCGTCGTCGGTATCGTTGCCGGCGCCGCGCTCGCGGCGGCCGCAGCGCCCGCCCAGGAGCAGCTCGGCGCCGTCAGCTTCGACGTGACCACGAGCTCCGCCGCGGCGCGTGAAAACTTCATCGCCGGCCTCGCCGCGCTCCACTCCTTCTTTTACGAGGAAGCGTTGGGCTACTTCGAGCAGGCGGTCGTGGCTGATCCGGACTTCGCCATGGGTTACTGGGGCGTCGCGCACACCTACAACCATCCACTATGGCGCCAGCAGGAAGCTGCACCGGCGCGTGTCGCGCTCGCCAAGATCGGCAACGTCAACCACCTCCGGGCGGAGGAAGTCGGCCTCATCGGAGCGTTGCGTCTGCTGTACGACGAGAACGTCGATGACAAGCTGGCCCGCGACACCGCCTACTCGCTGGCTTTGCAGGCAATGCACGCGGAGTTTCCCGACAACCACGAGATCTCCGTCTTCTACGGCCTGTCGATTCTGGGAACCGTGCGCCCGGGCGATGACCGCGGCAGCCGCGTGAAGCGCCAGATGCTCGCCGGCCGCATCGCGCTCGATGTGTACGGTGAGAATCCTGATCATCCGGGGGCGGCGCACTACGTCATTCATTCCTTCGACGACCCCGAGCACGCCATCCTCGCCTTGCCGGCAGCCTTCCGCTACGCCGAGATCGCACCGGCGGCGCACCACGCCCGGCACATGCCGTCGCATATCTTCCTGCAGCTCGGCATGTGGCGCGAGGCGGCCGCTTCCAACGAATCGTCGTACGGCAGCTCCTACGACTGGGTCGAGCGCGACGGGCTCGACACCGGCCTGCGCGACTGGCACAGCTATACCTGGCTGAATTACATCTATCTGCAGCAAGGCCGCTTCGCGGATTCGTCCGAGCTGATCGCCGACGCCCTGCGCGACGCCACGGCCAACCCCGGGAGCCGCATTCCCGGGACCTATCGTGGCCTGGTCGCCGCCCATACGATCGAATCCGAAGACTGGGACACGATCGAGCTGCTCACCGAGCTTCCCGGCGACGATGCCTACAGCGGCGGCAACAACCTGCTGCTGGCCCGCAGCTTCGCTGCCGCCGGCCGCCGCGACTTCGCAGCCGCAACGGGTATCGTCGAACGCCTGCGCGCCAATGCCCGGCGCCTGGCGGAACGGGACCAGCCCTATCAGGCCGCCACGGCCGAGCTGTACGCGCTCCTCGCCGCCGGCCAGCTCGAGGCAGCACAAGACAACCTCGACACCGCCATAGAGTTACTCGCCAAGGCCACCCACATCGAAGAAGGCCAGGCGCCGCCGTCGGGACCTCCGGGACCCATGAAGCCCTCGCACGAGCTGCTCGGCGAGGTTCTCTTGCAGGCCGGCCAGCCCGAGCGCGCCCTCGAGCAATTCGACATCGCCCTGTTCCGGCAGACAAATCGCGGCCGCTCGTTACTGGGCGTCGCCCGGGCGCACGCCGCCATGGGTCACCCGAACGTGGCCGCCGGCGCGTATCGAAAGTTCCTCGAATCGTGGGGCCCGGCCGACGGAGATCGCCCGGAGATCGGCGAGGCCGAGAGCTACGTGCGCCGCCTCAGCCAGCAGTAGGCCCCGCCCGAGTGCGGGAAACCGCCGCTAGCGCTTCTCCAGCCACTCGTACAACTTCGCCAGCACCGCGTCGACGGCGGCGGCCAGCGCCGCCTCGTCGTGGATGTCGGCAACTTTCAGGTTTTCGTCCCAGAGGCGCTGGTCGTTGAGGTTGTAGAGCTCCAGATCGGCGTCGAGGCGCTGTGGATTACGATCGTCAGGATCGTCCGCGTCGATATACAGGAAGTAGTCTGTGGCCAGCGGGTCGCGCACCAGACCGAAGGCGTGCGAATCAGACACGCCGCGCGCGAGAGTCCGGGTGACCGGCGCCAATCGGGCAACGGCTTCGGGTTGGTCGCCGCGTGTCCCTTCGATGAAGAGCCGCGGCACCCTGAGCCTCTCCGTGAGGTCGTCCGGCGGCACCGAGCGCTCCACCAGCAGGAGGTACAGCTCGTCGACATCGGCATTGGCGTGACTGGCGTGAATGAGCTGCTCCCAGGCGCCGGCATCGTCGCCGGCATCATAGTGCAGCTGCGCGGCGAGAAGGTGAGACGCGATGACCCCGGGCTCGAGTCGCAGCGCGGCGTCGAGGGCGCTCGATGCCGCTGCCGGTTGCTGCTGCATCCACGCAACGGCGGCGCTCAAATAGTGCCCGTCCCAGAGCATCGGGGCGGCGATCGTCGCCTGCTCCGCTTGGGCCTGCGCTGCGTCGAGCTCGCCCGCCAGCAACAACTCAGCGCCGCGGCGCAGGGCCACGCGCGCCACTTGAGTACCCGTTGCGCTACGGTAGTAAGCGGACCGGGCGAACGTCCGCAGCCCGCGGCGACGCGGCTTCACCTCGACAACGTGACGGTGCACACCGTCGTTGCTTTCACCTTCCGACGTCGAGCTCTGTGGGTAGTAACCCAGCAGGTACGAGCCACGAAGGATCGTGACGATCGAATCATAGGCTTCGCGCAGCGTCGTCGATTCCGACCCCTGCACGTACAGCCCGCCGGTGGATTCGGCCAGCATTTCCATACGCTCGGCGGCGGCGCGCAAGGCGCGGGCGGCGTCGCGGTTGAGGTTCGCCACCCCCGATCCGGTGTGGCCCAAGGCGACCGTGAATATCGGCACGTCGGTCTCGTACACGAACCCCAGCAACTCGCTGAACGAGTGGCTGCTCGTCGTGTCGACGCCGTCCGAGAGCACCACCAACGCCCGCCGACGGTTCTGTCCGGACGCCGTCGCGCCGCTGCCGCGGGCGGGACAACCGCCGCCGGAATCGAATACCCGGAACGGCAGATCTTCGCGCCCGAACCCCGGCACGTCGGGCTCCGGCTGTTCGTCGACCGGCGGCTCCTCGACCGGCGCGATGCGGATGCCGACACCGCCGGCATAACGCGGCCTCTCGAAGTCGGTAACGACCTGCGGCGCCAGGATGTCCGGCACGTTCCATCCCTGTACCTCCGACACCCCGACGATCACCGCGTCGTTGAATGACGTGCCGCCCTCGACGCGGGTTCGGTCGATGGTCTCGAGCACCTTGGGGTCCGCTGCGGGCCCCCAGGTGCCGGGTCCGATCTTGTGCCGAAACGGCAGTACGAAGGCACAATCGCGCGGTCCGAGAGCATCGAGAAAGACGCGCGCGTCCTGCTTCACGGTGGGTGCGCCCCGCCGAATGCTGTCGCTCTGGTCGAACACCAGCGCGACGTCGATCGGCGTATCTTCGGGCGTCAACGCCAAAGCGACGGGATGCTCGACACCGTTGTCGACCACCACGAAGTCCTCGGCGCGCAGCCCGGTGACCGGGTTGCCGTCACGATCGAGCACCGCCACATGCAGCCGCACCACTTCTACGCTAGCGCCGTAGGCCGGACGCTGCTGTTGCGACAGCGGCGCAGCCACGGAGGCCGTAGCGCCGGCGTCGGCGCAAAGCGCCAGCAGCAACAGCCGCGAGAACCCGCGCCCTCGAGAGTTCTTCAGCAGCCTGCTAGATGGCGGGCGTAACGCGAGTCCGATCAGCCGATCATCTCCTTCAACGCGACGATGAACTGCCGGACTTCCTCGACATCCGGAGCATCGGGACTCTGCTCGAGGTACTTCTCGAACGCCGTAATCGCTTTGGCGTACTCCTCGGTGCGCGCGTAGGTGTATCCCAGGTTCTTGTACGCCAACGGGTACTCGGGGCGCAGCTCGATAGCCTTCTCGATGTGGACGATGCCCTCGGCGACGTTGCCCGCGTTCACCATCACCACGCCCATGTTGTAGTGCGTCGATGAGTCGTTCGGGTCGATGTCGATCGCCGCCTGGAACTCGGCCCCCGCTTTGTCCTGCTCCCCGAGCGCCGCCAACGACCGGGCGAGCTCGATGTGCGGGTTGGCAAGATCGGGCCGGTATTCGACCCATTCGCGGTAGGCGACGATGGCTTCATCGAACATGCGCTGCTCGAAATACGCCCTGCCCAGCAAGGCATAGATGTAGCCGAGCGCCTCGGCGTTCTCCGTCGTGTCGTCGGTAGCCACCAGCGCCTGTTCCATGTAGTCGACGACTTCCGCGTAGCTGCCGGCGCCGAAAGCATCTCGACCTGCAGCGTAGGCGTCGTTGGCGGTGTTGGCCCGTACGGTCTCCGCGGCGGCCTCGTCCATCGTCACGTCGAAACGGTTCGATCCGGCACGTACGCTCTCTTGGAGCAGCCGCGACTCGTAGCCTTCGCGCTCGAACAACAGACGGAGGGTGCCGACGACCACGCCACGGGCAAAGTAGTCGCCGCCGCCGTCGCTCTCGACGACGATCGAATCGACCGGGCGATCGACGTTCTGTGCGGCCGGCTCGATCGTCACCTTGACGCCTTCGAGCCCGTTGCCGTCGCGGTCGACGACCTTGCCCCGCACGATGGAGCTGAGCTGAAAGGGGCCGGCATCGGTGGGCGAAGGCAACAGTGCCGACACCAGAACCAGCACACCAAGCGCTACGAACGGCCCCACCGGCACGCCTCGACGATAGTCTGACGTCTGTCGTTCCATCGGCTCCTCCCACCCCAGATGGGTTCCCCCAACCATAGCCCGACGGCAGGGGGACCGGTAGATGCAGGGTGAGCTGACTGACGGCCCAGGATGGTCCGAAAACCGCGGCTCGGCTAACATTAGGGTGTCTCCTTCTACATTCGATTTGTCTCCCGGTAGATCCATGCGACGTGCCAGAAGTGCACTCATCGGATCCGCGATCGCGGTGCTGCTGACGTCGACCACAGCGGCAGCCCCCGCACCGGCGCACCCGCTTGCCTCGGCGCGGCAAGCGCCGGGGCTCAGCCAGGGGCCGCAAGTGAAGATCGTGACGCCGCGGGTAGACCAACCGTTGGCGGATCCAATCGTGATCCAGGCGCTGATTCGCGCGGCTCCCGGCCGCTCCGTCGTCAAAGTGAACGCCTTTCTCGACGATCAGGACCTCGGCGTGCGCAACCGGCCGCCGTTTCGCTGGGTGGTGCCCCGCCCCGTCAACCCCGCCGCGGTCCATGTCCGGGTGGTCGCCATCGACGACGCCGGTGTCGAGAGCCAGGTCGAGGAGATGATCACGCGCATGCCCGGGATGCGGTTCACCGCCGAGGTTCCGGCAGTGACCCTCAACCTCGCCGTCATCGACGGAGACGACCGATTCATCTCCAACCTGCGCGCCGACGAGATCGTGGTTCGCGACAACGGCGAGGTACAAGAGATCCTCGACTTCGCCCGCGGCGAGGCACCGCTGCGCATTTCGGTCCTCGTGGACCGCAGCCGCAGCATGGCCGACAAGATGGACGAAACGCTCCTCGCCCTCAACAAGTTCCTCGAACAGCTCGGCCCCGATGATCAGGTCAAGCTGATGGGCTTCAACGAGCGCATCACCTCCTACACGCCGTTTACCAACATGCACGACCTTGTCGGCTCATTCGCGCAAGCCATCGAGGCCGACGGCAATACCGCCCTCTTCGACGCCGTGCTCTACGGATACCGGCAACTCGCCGCGTTCTCCGACGCCCGTGAGCGGCGCGTCATCTTCTTGATGACCGACGGTGACGACCAATCCAGCCGCTCCGCATTGCAACCGGCGCTCGAGCAGGTGCGCAACGGGGGCGTGACGATCTTCGCTTTGGGACAGGGCGAGGCGCTCGATAACGGTGATCTGCGCGACGTGCTGCGCACGATGGCGGATGAAACCGGCGGCGAGGCCTTCTTCGAGAAGGACAAGGACAAGCTCGACGCCGTGTTCGAGCAGATTGCCGGCGCCATGCGCGCGCTCTATCTGGTTTCATATCGGCCAACGAACCCCACGCCCGGCTGGCACGACATCGAGGTCGAGGTGACCCGGCCGGACCTGCGACTACGCCACAAGCCGGGTTACGAGCGGACGACCGGAGGATTCCGTTGAAGGCGCTCTGCCAGTGGGCAGTACGATCGGCAGCGGCGTTGTTGGTGATGTCGGCGGTGAGTGCCCCGGCGCAGACCACAGAGCCCGGCGACGTCGTGATCCCCGGTGGCGAGCGCTTCATCCGCGCCGTCGTCGCCATGGGCGCCCCGAACACCGACATCGAAGGCGGCGCGCCGTTCATGGTGCTGCTCGCCCGGCAGCTATCGGCGCCTCTTGTCGTCGATTTCTCACAGCGACTCAAGGACCAGGTCGAAGAGCTACGCGCACTGCAGCGCTTGATAAGCGACCTGGATGCCGAGCTCGGCGACGTTACGCCGAGCCTGGCGGAACGCGGTTCGGTGGCGCACGCAAAGGCAACCCGCCTGCTCGATTTTCTCGGCTTCCGCATCGTCGACGACGGCGAGCGCCTGCAATTGCAGCGACGTAGCAGCGACGCGGCAGTGCGCCGGCGCAGGCTGCTGGAACAGCTCGGCGTACCGGTGCCGCTGCAGTCACGTCTGTGGGCAGCCGGCGAGCCCATGCAGCTCGACATCAGCGACGAACGCGCGCCGCTGATGTTCGGCGCCGACGAATGGACCGAACAGGTCTTCGAACGGCCCCTCGACGGCGCGGCGTTGTTCGACGCGTTCGTCGACGACGAGGCGGCGCGGCGCGTGCTCGCCGGTTATGCCGCCCTGGACCGGTCGACCCGCGAATTTCTGTTCCGCAAGGTCGGGCTGGCGCCACTGTACCGCAGCCGGGAAATGGCCGGTGGGTTCAGGCAGGCGGCGCCCTACCTGCGGGCAATCAACGGCCAGCTCGTGTTTCCCGGGTCCGACCGCGATGCGTGGGAGGCCATCCTCGATCCGTGGTCGGACACGACAGCACTTATTGATGCGCTGGTCACGAAGAACAACGGCCGCGCCGCGCATTTGTGGCGTGCCCTGTCGCTGGCGCCGTCGCCCCTGGCCCACTACCTGCTGACAATGAACCACGCGTCTGCCGACGACCGCAGACGGTGGGCACGCTCGCTGTACGCGAAAATCGGTACGCCTGAGTTCAGTCAATCGATCCGCTGGCCGGAAGACGTTGCCGAGCTGTTCGTGAGCCTGCGACTGGCCGACGACGGCAGCGGCATCGCCTGGCCCGGCGGCGCCGCAGCATGGCTTGCGGCTCTTTCCGGCAACGATCCGCTGGTCCGAGAAGGCGAACTCGACAAGCTGCTGCAAGACTTCGCGACGACGGCGCGCAGCGGACGCGAGGTCGATGCGCAGGTGCTGACCGGCCTCCTCGACGAATCCGACCCCAACCGCAGTGAGCCCTCGAGCATTCGCAAGTTCGTCGCCGTTTCCGCCGCTCTTCGCTACCAGCCTGAGAGCTTTCTACCCCGGGCCGTACCGCTTTTGTTTCGCAACTACGATCGCTTCGGCCGCGCCTACGAGTTCTTCGTGACGCCGACTCCCCTGCCCATCGACACCGCCGAGATGCTGATTCGCAATCTGCATCAAGTCGACGGCATCGAGCGTGACGAATCTCGGGCCGATGCCATCCGCCAGTTTCAAGCGACGATGATGTTGATGCATCGCGTAATGCTCAACGATTTGCTCACCGACTTCGATCGCGAGACCTTGCTCACCGGCTTCTTGACCCTGCCGCTGACGTCGGGTGGCAGCCGCAACACCGCCGCCACCGAAAGCTACGGCACCGCGCTCACCGAGTGGTGGCGCACCGAGTTGATCCCGGCGCTGGGTCGCGGGTTGGTTGCCAACGGCTGGCCGGGCGACCCCGCGAACACGAGGGCGGTGCTGGTCACAGCGTTGATCGGCCGTATCGGCGCGTCACCCATCGAGGTCGACGGCATCGAATACAACTTCGCGCCGGCATCGATGCTAGGCGAGCGGATGTACGTCCACCTCTTGACCCAGGAGCAGCCGCCGCTCGTGAGCCTGTTCCGGCTCGACGAGATCGGTCAATCTCTGCAAAAGGGAACGGTCGATGCGCGCTTCGCCGACGAGATCAAATCGATCGTCACCGAGCTCGAAACACAATCGCCGCCCGACATCGGCGACGAAGACGTCAACGCCGCGCTGCCGGTAACCATCTCGCGCGCCGAGCTGTTCGAACGAACCGATACGCTGGTCGCCGAGCTGCGCGCCGGAAGCGCCGACACGACAACGATCGAAGACTTTCGCGCCGCGGTCAGCTCCTACATGGGAGACGCGCTGATCGGCATCGCCTATGCACTACACATGGGCGATCCCGCTGCGTTCACCTATCAGCAGGGCCACATCGCGTGGCTGCACCGTTTCGAGGTCACCGATCTGCCCGATGGAGCCCCGCAGTCGCTGTTCGGCCCCTGGGCTGCGACCGCCGAGAGCTGGATCGTCAACGAGGGGTCCCGCCTGCACAACAGCCTGTTCGGTGCCCCGACCACGGTGAGCCGCTGGAATCTCGAGAACTCGATTGTCGGTGGCGTCGCCCGCGATCCCGCTGCCGCCGAGGCCTGGGCGGCGACTCTCGCCTACATCCACATGCCGTCGCTGACCAGCGCGGCGCAGAGCGTCATCGCGCAACGCCATGATCTTGCGACCTCATGGATCGAGGCGGCCGTGGGGGCGCGTGACCCCGAGCTGGTACCGGCATTCTGGGCCGCCACCACCCCGTCGCAAGAGCCGCCGACGCTGTCCACAACGCTGCGCCGGCTCATGCACCCGGACGACATCCAACGTTTCGAAGATGCGGTGTACGAGGGCCGGCGGGATGCGGCGTTGCGCATGGTCACGGCGGGCAACCGCTATTTACTGCTCCGCCTGCTCGACGACAACGACGTTGCCGCACCTGCGTCGGCGCGCTGGTTGATCGATCAGGCCGTCGGCATGCCGGTGTTACGACGCGGCGACTACCTCGGTCTGCGCACACCGGACCCGGTACCTCACGGCGAAGCGGCGGACGCGCTGGCGGATGCCCTGCTGTACGCACGGTTGTTCGACGTCCGCGTCCAGCTATCGGTGTTGATGGAAAAAAAAGGCCTGCCCGCCGCGCTCCATGCGCAGCTGCTCAGCGACGCGATGGCTCGAGTGATGTCGACGATGCGCCCCGGAGCCTGGGACACATGGCGCAATCTGCTGGCGGCGATCAAGACGGAAATTACCGAGCCCGCCATCGAACAGTGGATTGTAGATCTCGCTTTCGCCGACAAGCTGACACCAACGGACCCGGCGCTGGAGATGGAGCGCGCCGCGACCCCGACAACCGATCCCCCCGGCGGTCTCGTTCTCCCGGTCGACGCGTCGCAGTACCAGGCGGCGTTCGGAGCGGAGATCAACATGGTGACCATTGACGTCGGCGTATGGGACGACGACGACCACTTCGTCACCGATTTGACCATCGAGGATTTCACGATCGAGCGCCAGGGGGTGTCGGTGGTGCCGGCGTACGTGCGACTGGAAGGAAGCCCGCAGCGATCGGTGTTTCTCGACGATCTTCCCGTCGCCGTCGCCGGGCAGGTTGGGTTGGCGCCGCGCAATTTCGTACTCGTCGCCGACATGCTGACGACGAGCCCGCAGGACTGGAACCGCATACTGCTCGACGTCAGCGAGTTCGTACGCGCCGGCATCAACGTCGAAGACCGCCTGGCGCTGGTGACCATCGACAATCGCGGCGACCTGACGATCAACCACGATTTCACGCAGGATCACGAGCGCGTCGCGGAGACGCTCGAGGCGCAAGTCGGCAATGCCCTCGGAGTGGATGATCAGGAGCAGTCGTTCCGGGACCTCACCGACGTGCTGTGCAACAACGGCCAGTGCTTCCCCGCGGACGCCTGCGCCACGATCACGGCGCCGCGCTTCCCGCAGTGCATCACACAGAGCCCCGAATGGGAGCGCCAGAAGTTCCAGGCAGCCCAGTCACAACTGAGTCTCTGGGCAACGGAAGCGGAGAGTCGCTCGCAGGGCGTCATGGCCGCGCTCAGCCGGATCGGCTCGATGCTGGAGCTCGGCGACCCGATGGACCGACCGAAGCTTGTGCTGCTGTTGTCGTCCGGCTTCGAGCGCTTGCCGGGGAACATCCATTATCAAACGCTCCTCGGCTACGCCGGCTTGTCGCCGGCACTCGACCCGATGGAGACGCCCCGCGTCACCAACGACGTCAGCCACGAACTCGTCGACCTCACCGACATGATGCGGCGATGTCGCTGCACGGTCTACTCGATCGGTACGCTCGGCAGCGGTGTGTTCCCTTCGCCATCGGTCGCCACCTCCGCGGCCCCGGTCATCACGCGCGGGCGGGAACGCGACAGCTTGCAGGATGCGCTCACCATGCTGGCGCTCGATACCGGCGGCAAACCGTTCTTCGGCAGCGACCCGGCCGCTGGCTTCACCGACGTTCTGGAGGATACGCGACTGCGCTACGTCATCGGCTTCGTCATGGAACAAGAGGTCGATCCGTATGCGCAACGCGAATGGATCGAACTGAACGTCGAGGTCAATCGCGACGACGTGGAGGTGCGGGCGCGCCAGGGCTTCTACTGGCCGCGCCGCTGAGCGACTTCCTGGTCGAGTAGCGCCAGGATCTCGTCGTCCCCGGCCGACCCGGCCAGCGACAGCATGGCGCGGCGAGCGCCGTTGCGGCGCTTCTTCAACGACGGCGCCACCTCGATGAGCAGGCGGACAATGTCGGCGTGGCCGTAGCCGATCGCGTAATCCAACGCGGTAAAGCCCAGAAACAACTCGGCCGTGGGATCGGCGCCTCGGTACAGGAGATCCCTGACCAGCAGTTGCCGCCCACGTCCGGCCGCCATCATGAGTGCCGAATAGCCGGAGTCGTCGCAGGCACTCGGATCGGCCCCCCACTCGAGCAAGGACATCGCGGCGGCGGGGCGATCGGCGTGCAACGCATACATGAGCGCCGACCAGCTTGTCTTGCAGCAGCGCAGGTCGATGTCGGCCCCGGCCTCGACCAGCACGCGCATGGTCGCGACGTCGCCGCGCTCGGCAGCGCCCATCAACGACGACATGCCGGCGCCGTCCACGACGTCTACCCGGGCGCCGGCTTCCAGCAACGCTCGCACCCGATCGACGTCACCGTGGGCAGCGGCGCTCGACAACGCCTGTTCGGCGCCGTCGACCGAGCCGTCGACGAGAACGGGTCCGCGTATTGCCGGCATGGACTTCCTCCTCGCTTGTTGCCTCTGCCCCGCAAGACACATGCGCGGCACCCCCGGGGGCTCTTCGCACCCATCTGCGTCGAGGCGAACGATCAGCGCTCGCGAACCGCCTGTATGAGACTCTCCATATGGTCCAGGTAGCGCTCCAGCGC
>CBDUXW010000027.1:0-13069 GCA_965371275.1 uncultured bacterium
ACCCGCCTGTTGGTCGGCCACGGTATCAACAACACCACATGGAGCGGCAGCTGGCCAGGGATTTACCAGACACCCTCGGGCATCGTGCAGTGGGGCGGTCGCGGCGGCGGTGGTCCCCGAGCCGTGCCCGGCAACTACACGGTGCGCCTGACCATCGGCGACTGGAGCCAGGAACAGACGTTGCAGTACCTGGGGGATCCTCGTGTCGACGCGACGCAGGCCGATTACGAGGAACAGCTTCGCTTCACGCGCGAGGTCGGCGCCTACGGCGAGCTCCTGTACGACGAGCTCCTGCAGCTGCGCTCCGTCAAGGAGCAGGCGACACGCATCGGCCGGCAGCTCGCCGACGCCGGCTACGGTGACGACGCCACGCAGGCGGCGGGCGATCTGAGCCGCGCGCTCGAGGCGATCGAGGGCGAGATCACCCAGCTCCAGGGCTCGGGCGGCCAGGACGCGCTGAACTTTCCCGGACGTTTCGACAACCAAGTCAACTCTCTGTACGGCATGATTTCCGGCGGCAATCCGCCGCTGCAGGCCGGCACCTACGAGCGCTGGGAGGATATTCGCAACCTCCTGCAGCCGATGATCGACCAGATCCACGCGATCTACGAGTCCGATCTGGAGGCGTTCAATGACACGGTCGGTGAGCACGGCATGCGCGTGCTCATGAACCGCCAGTAGTAGATATCGGGCGCTGCAGACGCCCCGGCCGGCTCCGTACGCTCTCTTCGGAGAGCCTCGGAGCCGGCCTTTTTGATTTCGGTGTCGCGGCGCCTTGCGGCTGCCACCACGGCGCTCGCGCTCACGTACCGCAGAGCCGCGACACCGAAATCTCCTCTGGCGGTCAAAGACTCCGTGTGCGGCTATCATGAATGCATGAGGCATAGCCGATGAAGTGGGCTTGGAGGCTGGGGACGGTTGCCGGCATCCCGATATTCATTCACTCGACGTTTGTGCTGATCCTCGTGTGGGTGGTGTGGGTCAACGCCGCGCAGAACCGCGGCCTGCTGGAAACGTTGGCCAGCATGGTTTTCATCCTGACGTTGTTCGGCTGTGTCGTGCTGCACGAGCTCGGCCACGCGCTCACCGCGCGGCGTTACGGCATCCAGACCCGCGACATCACGTTGTTGCCGATCGGCGGCATCGCCCGCCTCGAAAAGATGCCCGACGATCCACGCCAGGAGTTCTGGGTGGCGCTGGCCGGGCCGGCGGTGAACGTGGTGATCGCAGCCGCGGTGTTCGCGCTGCTCTTCGTGCAAGGACAGTTCCAGCCCCTCGAGCGATTGAGCGTGACGGAGGGCTCGTTCCTGCAGCGCATCATGATCATCAACATCATCCTGGTGGTGTTCAACATGCTGCCGGCGTTTCCGATGGACGGTGGTCGGGTGCTGCGCGCCGTGCTCGCGATGCGCATGGAGTACACGCGGGCGACGCAGCTGGCGGCGACGATCGGCCAGGGGATGGCGCTGCTGTTCGCCTTCCTGGGGCTGCTGTTCAACCCGTTTCTGGTGTTCATTGCCCTGTTCGTGTGGATCGGCGCGTCACAGGAGGCCGGCATCGTGCAGATGCGCTCGGCGCTCAGCGGCATCCCCGTAGCGCGGGCGATGATTACCGAGTTCCACGCGCTGCGCCCCGAGGACCTCCTGCAGCAGGCCGTGGCGCTTACGTTGAGCACGGCGCAAAAGGACTTCCCCGTGATCAGCGACGGCGGCCTGGTGGGCGTGCTGACCCAGAACGATCTGTTCCGCGCGTTGGCCGAGGACGGCCGCAGCCGCGGCGTATCCGAGGTCATGCGTCGCGACTTCGCTACCGCCGATTCCTTCGAGATGCTCGAGCCCGTGCTCGAGCGCCTACAGGGATCAGATTGCGCCATGATTCCGGTGCTACGTTACGGCTCCCTTGTGGGAATCGTCACGACGGATAATATCGGCGAGTTCCTGACCATTCAGGCTGCGGTCGGTTCGCAGCGCGCCTGACACCCTGCCGGTCCGCTACGATGCGCGCGCTGCGGTTCCCCGGCGCCGCCGATTTGGTGCGTTCGCCGTCAGGCGTCCGGCAGCAGGTGGAAGCGCCCCACGCGCGCGAAGTGCCGGTCGAACGTGAACACGTTGCGGATTCCCAACCGATCCATGATCACGAACGCCGTGCAGTCGGTGAGCGAGAAAGGGATCTGCCGATGACGGCGCAGTAGTCGCCAGGCCGCCGCTTCGGTATCGCGGTCGACCCATTCGAGCCGCACCGCGCCGCTGCGCAGGTTCTCGCCCAGCTCGATTTGTTTCTCTGAGGCCTCAGAAAACCACGCCATCAGCTCGTCGAACACGTATGAGCTGGTCACCAGATCGCCGAACTCCCCGGCGCTGATCCGCCGGCGGAACTCGCGGGCTCGCGCATGGTTCGCGTCGTCGGCGTCTTCCAGAGCGATGAAGGCGCTGGTGTCGATGAACAGCCGCTCCCGCACGGCGTGCTATGCCTTGCCGTCGTGATTCTCGGACCCGTGCGGGCGGCCGCCACGTACCGGTTCATACCCGAAGGGAAAGAACACGGAGACGTCGCGTTTCGCGTGGTCCTCGAGATCCGCGTCAAGAAGGGCACGAACGTACTCCCCGAGGCTGATACCGAGCTTCTGAGCTCTTTCACGCGCAGCTTCCTTGAGGCCGCGGGGGAGCAGAATCTGCAATCTCTCTTCAGATATCGACATGAGCATAAGAATAATGATTAGATGAGCATAATGATAGTCAATCGCTCGAGATCCTCGCGACAGCTGCGCGACTTCACGAGGAGTTCCACGGAGCCCCCGTCGGCCGAATTCATCGGTAAACGACATACCTCGTTGCCTGCGAAGGTCCCCATTCAGCAGAAAGAGGCGTCCGTCGTTGTCTGCCGAGGTTCGCGCCGCTACAGTTTGGCGGTCACAGGGACGGGAGCATCGTGATCGGCACCACTCTCAAGCACTACAAGGTGATCCGTCAGCTCGGCAGCGGCGGCATGGGCGACGTGTACGTTGCCGAGGACACAACGCTGGATCGGCAGGTGGCTCTGAAGGTTCTCCCCCCGGATATGGCCGCCGATCCCGAGCGTCTGGCTCGTTTCGAACGCGAGGCCAAGGCCATCGCGGCGCTCGATCACCCCAACATCGTCACCATCCATACGATCGAGGAGGTCGACGATGTGCGCTTCATCACGATGCAGCTCGTCGAGGGGCGTACGCTCGAGCAGATCCTGCACGCGGAGGGCGCCGGGGGGCTGCCGCTGCGGGAGATCTTCGAGATCGGCGCGCCGCTGGCCGAAGCGATCAGCGTCGCCCACGAGCGCGGCATCACGCACCGCGACCTGAAGCCGTCCAACGTCATGGTTACCGACGACGGCCACGTCATGGTGCTCGACTTCGGCCTCGCCAAGCTGCGCGACGCGGGCGAAGGACCCGACGACGAAACCCGCATGGCGACCGAGAGCCTCACCGGCGAAGGCAAGATCATCGGCACGGTGGCCTACATGTCGCCGGAGCAGGCCGAAGGCAAGCCGGTCGATCAGCGCACCGATATCTTTTCGCTCGGCATCATGTTGTACGAGATGAGCACCGGCGCGCGGCCGTTCCGCGGTGATACCAAGATGTCGATCCTCACGTCCATCATTCGAGACACGCCGCCACCGGTGACCGACGTGAATGTCACTCTGCCGCGCCATGTCGGCCGCATCATCAAGCACTGTCTCGAGAAGGACCCCGATCGACGCTTCCAATCGGCGAAGGACCTGCGCAACGAGCTCGATGAGCTGCGTGATGAGCTCGATACGCGCGAAATCGAGGCCTACGTACGCGATTCGGAGTTGGAGTCGGGTGCGACCGCGGCGCCGCCGGCGGTGGAGGCGGGACCTTCGCTCGACGCATCGGCGCCCGTAATCGAGCCTTCCTTACCCCGGGTCGAGGTCGCCGCCGACTCCGAACCGCTCGCGGTGGCGGCGGCACCACGTTCCTTCCTGCGCACGCGGTGGCCGCTGGCGCTGGCGGCGATCGCGGTTGTGGCCCTCGCGGGCGCCTGGCTCGTACGGCTGCAGGCCGACAGCAGGCGCATCCAACAGGCTGCGGACGATCTCATCCCACTGGCCGAAGACGGCAGATTCGACGAGCTTTACGATGGTGTGCTCGCGGCCCGTCTCGATCTCGACGATCCGCGCATCGCCGAGCTTGCTGCTGTGGCCACGGGCACTCTCGAGGTTTCGATTGATCCGGTATCGGCGGCTGTCACCCTGACCCGCGTCAATCCGATCGACGGATTCGAATCGCGACCCTCCGAACCCATCACCCAGGGCGCAGCGGGGCCACTCATCTCCGGCCAGTATCTCGTGGGTGTGTCCGACGCCGGCCGAGTCCCCATAACGTTTCTCGTCGATGTCGGTGTCGGTGAGGAGATCAGCGTTCGGCGCGCACTTGTCGAGACCGACGAAAGCCGTGGCGAGATGGTGCTCGTCGGGGCCGGCCCCAGCCCCCTGGGCGCCGGTCAGAACGTCGCCGCCTTTCTCATCGACAAGCACGAGGTGACGAGCGCCGAGTACCTCGAATTCGTCACCGCCGGAGGCTATCGCGACGCGGAGTTGTGGCCCGCGGTGCTGGCCATCGCGGGCAACGTCCAGCCGTGGGCGGAGGCAGTACGCACGTTCGTCGATCGCACCAGCCTGGCCGGGCCGCGCGGCTGGTCGGGAGGTCGCTATCCCGATGGCACGGAGGATCACCCCGTGACCGGCGTGTCCTGGTATGAGGCGGAGGCGTATGCCAACTGGAAGGGCAAGCAGCTACCCGATCGCGATCAATGGTGGCGCGCCGCGGTCGGCGAGGATCAGCCTTTCCCCTGGGGCAACGACGTGCGGACGTTCGACCTGCGGGCCAACTTCGGTCTGGCCGGCACATCTGCAGCAGGCCGCTACCCGCTCGGCGTCAGTCCGTTCGGCGTCCTCGACACCGCCGGAAACGTCCGTGAATGGTTGGCCGATCCGGGAGGTGCGGACCGCTTCTCCGTGACCGGCGGCTCCTGGCAGGATCCGACGTACATGTTCGACGCGTCGACGCTCGAGGCCTTTCCGCCGACCTACGCCAGCGACGCCATCGGCTTTCGCCTGGTTATTGCCCTGCCGCCTGAGCAATAATTCGCGCGTCCGCAAACCCCCGACGCCGAGGCGGCGATGTTTCTGATCATCGGAAAACGTATGGTGCTATGCGCCGTGTTGTGCACGGCGGCGGTCGTCGCCGTGGCGCCGGCTGTCGGCGCCCCGCAGCAAGCGGAAGACGAATGGCTGGCACAGCCGGTCGATGACGCCACGTTCCGCAGCTACCTGGAGTTCTTCACGTACGACGCCGACCTGTCTCCCGACGTCGACGTGACGGCCGTCGACACCACCGACGGCATTACCCGGGAACGGCTGAGCTTCGCGAGCACGCCGGGGCAGCGAGTGACGGCGGTGCTGGTACGCTCGGCAACGGCCCCCGCGGCCGGGCAGCCCGCGGTAATCCTCACGCACGGTGGAAGTGCCTCGGGCAAGGACGGCCGTGGAACGCAGTTCTATGCGACGCTCTTGGCCCGCGCCGGTTGGGCGGTTCTCGCCATCGACATGTGGCACTACGGTGAGCGTGACGACGGGTTGATGGGCAACTACAGCCAGGACGAGCGCAACGAGCGCCTGTACAGCAACCACTCCAACTACCTGGAGTTCATCACGCAGACCGTCAAGGATGTCGGCCGGTCGATCGACTTTCTGGTGGGCGAGCGCGACATCGACCCCGACCGCATCATCTATGTGGGGCTCAGCCGTGGTGCCGTCGTCGGCACGATCGCCGGCGCCGTCGAGACCCGGCTCGCCGGCGTCGCTCTGATCTATCCGGGCCACCGTCTGTCGTGGGCGCAGAGCCATGTGGCGGCAGCCTGCCCGGCGAACTACATCGGGCATATCAGCCCGCGCCCCCTGTTGATGCTCAACGGCACGGAGGACACTTTCTTCCCCCGCGAGTCCACGGTGCTGCCCCTGCGGCAGCTCGCCGGCGAGCCCCACGACTTCCGCTGGTTTGAAACGGGGCATGGAGGCCTTGGGTCGCAGGAGGCTCAGGCCGCCCTGATGTCGTGGTTGGCGGAGACCTTTCGACAGTGAGTCCACACACACGTCAGCAATGTCGAGTGTTCACACGACGAATTGAAGGGACGACGATGAGGCGAATTGCAGGCCTGGCTACAGTCCTGGCACTGGGCGCCGGGAGCATGATGGTTGCCGAGGCGGTCCCCGGGCAGCAATGGCAGTCGGACCCGTGGCTCGAGCAGCCGGTCGATGACGCAACCTTCACGGCGTTTCTCGATTTCTTCGCCTACGACACCCAGTTGCCGCTCGACGTCGACGTTGTCGACGAGTCGGAAACCGACGGGGTCGTCGAAGACCACCTCAGCTTTCAGAGCACGCCTGATCAACGCGTGACGGCGCGCTTCTACCGCCAGGCGGGGCCCGCAGCCGGGCAGCCGGGCGTGATCCTGGTCCACGGGGGCGTTTCGCGGGGCAAAGACGGACGTGGAACCACGAACTTCGCTCGCGTCATCGCCCGTGCCGGATGGAGTGTTTTGACCATCGACATGTTGTATTTCGGCGAGCGCGATACCGGCCTGTTCGAGACCTTCAGCAACTCCGAGAAGGCGGAACGCTTGTACTTGCGCCAAGGGTTGTTTCTCGACTGGGTGACGCAGACCGTCAAAGACATCGGCCGCTCGTATGACCTTCTCGTCGATCGCGGTGTCGATGCCTCGCGCATCGTGCTCGTCGGCCTCAGTCGTGGCGGCCAGATGGCGTTCATTGCCGGCGGCGCCGACAAGCGGCTGGCCGGCGTGGCAGCGCTGATCGCCGGTCACTTCGATGCCATCGAGAACGGCCATCGCGCCGCGGCTTGCCCGGCCAACTACATCGGTCGCATCAGCCCGCGCCCGTTCTTGATGATCAACGGCGAGCACGACGCCGACTATGACCGGCAAAAATCGGTGCTACCGCTGCAGGCGCTGGCCGGCGAGCCGAAAGAGTTCCACTGGAACGACGTCGGCCACACGCTGCCGCGCGAGAGCACGGCGGCGACGCTGTTGGACTGGTTGCGCCGCGTGCCGCCGCTTCGGTAGGGGTGAGGGTCTGCTTTAGCGCCGTACGGGCGGCCGCGCCGCGGCCGGCAAGGTCACCGGCCGGCCCATGCTCCAGGGCACGCCGAGACCGCCGAGCAGCCCGCTGATCACGCCCATCTCTTGCCCGACGACCCACTGCAGGTCCTCGAGCTTTTCCTTTAACCGGGCGTAGCTACGCTCTGCAATTCGAATCTGGTCGGTCGTCGGCACTGCAATCACGCGCTGTATCTGCCGGTAGACGCTCCCGGCCCGGTCGGATATCTCGCCGATCTCGCGCAACAGCTCGTTCATGTCGGTCGATACCCGCGTGATGCGCTCGCGGACGTCGTCGGGCATGAGGCGCACGGCGGTGCCCTGCTCGATGGAAGTCTTGGCCTGCTCCAGCTCCTGGTCGAGCAGCCGACCGGTGGCGGCGGCGGCGCGCGCCGCCGCCAGCATGTGGGCGAGCGAGACCTGGGTGTCGTGCCAGAAGCGACGGTCGGCGTCGCTGATTGCCGCCAGCGGATCGGCGACGACTTCGACGGGCCGCGCGCTCGTCGTGCCGCCGATGGTGAGGCGTGCTTCGTAGGTGCCCGGCAGCACCCACGGCCCCTCGACCGTTCCTCGGTCGCCACCCCGGGAGCCAGCGCCGCCACCACGCTCACCATCACCTTGGCCCGGTGACGCCACCCACGTCGGGTCGTAGCGCAGGTCCGACACGACGCGGTGCAAGCCGGCGGCATCGGCATCGTCGGGAAGCTCGACCCGCCGCACCCGTCGGCCGTCGGCAGCGTGGATCGAGAGCTCGATCGTGAGCGCCGCTTCAGCGCCGGGGGCATCGCCCGCGCCGCCGTCCCTGCTACCGCCGGCGCTCGGGCGCCCATCGCCACCGGCGACCCGATAATCCAGGATCACGCCGACACCGTCGGTCGCCAACCCCTCGAGCGCGTTGATGTTGTCGAGAACCCAGTAGCCGCGGCCGTGGTTGGCGATTGCCGGATCGTTGGCCTGTTCCTGCACCCGCTTGTCGTGGACGGCCACGGTGGGTAGGTCGTTGTCGATCGAGTGCCGGCTACCGCCGCCGGCCAGCAGCAAAGCCGCCGCGACGATGGCGGGAGAATTCATTCGTCCTCGTCGTCCGCCGCCCGATCCGAGATGATGTGGTCGTCGAAGTGGGTCGCCAGGGCGCGACCGTAACGGCGCGTCAGCTCCGGCATGATGGTTTCGCCCTCACCGGGCCGTTCGAGCCCGAACACCTCGCCGAGAAAGTCGAGGTGTCGTTGTGTCTCCCATATTTCGTCGTGCTTGTCGGGCGGGTGAATTTCGGCCGGATCGCCGACCGCCACCCAGCCGATGGGCACGGTGGCCTGCGCCGGCACGGCGGTGCGGAGGTGCACGACACCGTTGATGCGCACCTCGGCGCCTTCGCCGATCGTGGCGCCGTTGAAAACGGTCGCGCCGGTGGCCAGGAACACGTGATTGGCGACGGTGCAACCGGTCAGATAGGCGCGCGGGCCGACCAGGCAGTGGCTGCCGACGTCTACCGGGTGGTGCCGCGTCGATCGTATGACGGCGTTTTCCATGACGATGCAATGGGCCCCGAGTCGCAGCGGGCCGCCTTCCGCGGTGAGCACGGCGCCGAACAGGACGCGGCTGTGCGGCCCGATCGTCACGTCGCCGCAGACCACCGCGTTTGGTGCCACGTAGGTCGTTGGATCAACCTGCGGGCGCTTGCCCAGGTGTTCAATCAGCATCGCGGCGCATAGTACTACGGGGACGCCGACGACCTGCCGTCGCCTTTCGCCGGCGTCCGGCAGATGATGCCGCGAGGCCGGGCGCCGCGCCTTGACACCGCCGTCGGGCGAGGTTTGAGTAGTGAGCGTCGCTCCTGCATCTCCCCCCTCTCAATCCCTGCAGTGGAGTTCGAAGTTGAGCCACGTGCGCGCGCCCGTAATGACTTTCCTGATCGCCCTGTCGGTGATCGCGGCATTGGCAACGGCGGCGCCGGTTCGTCCCGGCATCGCCCCACACGGTGCACCAGCGGCCGCCGACGGACACGACTGGCTGCAATGGGGCGGCCCCGGGCGCGATTTCAAGACCGACGCGACCGGCCTTACAGATTCGTTTGCGAGCGGTGGTCCGCCGCTACTGTGGGCGCGTGACCTGGGCGAGGGGTACTCGGCTATCGTCGTCGAGGGCGACCGGCTGTACACGATGTACCGGCTTGGTAATCGCGAGCGGGTGATCGCCATGAGCGCGACGACCGGCGAAACGCTGTGGGAGTACGGCTACGGCGCGTCGGTGCGCCGACTCGACACCGCCGAGGGGATGGGACCCCACGCCTCGCCGCTGATCGTCGGCGACCGCCTGTTCACCGTCGGCATCGTCGGCGATTTCCACGCCTTCGACAAGAACGACGGCACGGTGCTGTGGTCGCACAATCTCTGGCAGGATTTTCGTGGCACGTTCCGGCCGCGCGGTTATTCGTCGAGCCCCATCGCCTACGGCGACGACATCCTCATGCTGGTGGGTGGGCGCGGCCAGGCCGTGATGGCGTTCGATCAGGCTGACGGGTCGGTGGCGTGGCGCGGCGGTGACTTCAACAACGCGCAATCATCGCCGCTGATCATCGACGTCGACGGTCAGGAGCAACTGGTGGCGTTCATGGTCGACTTCGTCGCCGGCTTCGACCCGACGAACGGTGAGCTCCTCTGGAGGCACACCCACCGCACGGATTACGGGCTCAACATCACCACGCCGGTATGGGGCGACGACAACGTGTTGTTCGTGTCCTCGGCGTACAACGGCGGCAGCACCGCCGTGCACCTCTCACTGCACGGGCAGTTGACCGAAGTCCGGGAACTATGGGCCACCAATCGCATGCGGGTGCACTTCGGCACCGCCATGCGCATTGGCGACTACGTGTACGGCTCGAGCGGCGATTTCGGACCGTCTTTCTTGTCGGCCATCGACGCCAACGGCGGCAGCGTGGTGTGGCGCGACCGGGCGTTTGCCAAGGTTTCGTTCGTCTACGCTGACGGCAAGCTGGTGGTGCTCGACGAGGACGGCGATCTCGGCTTGGTGACGGTGTCGGGGCAGGGCATGGAGGTCCTGGCGCGCGCGCGGGTGTTCGACAGCCGCTCGTGGACGGGACCGACGCTCGTCGGTACCACCGTCTACGTCCGCAATCACGACGAGATCAAGGCGTTCGACCTCAGCGCCGTCGCCAACGCCGACCGCTGACGCCATGGCGGCCGGCCGCAATGCCCAGGTGGCCGCTCACTACGACGAACTGTCGCCCTACTACAACGACCTGTGGGGCGAGCACATCCACCACGGCTACTACCTCACGGGCGTCGAAACTCGCCGGCAGGCCACCGAGAACCTCATCGAGTTGGTCGTCGAGGGTCTGGGCCTGGCGGCGGGCGACCGCGTGCTCGACGTCGGTTGCGGCGTCGGGGGTACGTCCCGCTTCGTGGCCGCCGAATATCGATGCGACGTCATCGGCTTGACGCTGAGCCCCGTGCAGGCGCGCATGGCGACCGACGCGACGCCGACTCGGTCGACCGCCTCAGGGAACGTCGATGACGCACGTCCGGCTCGCAGCGGGTCGGAGCCGGTCGCCGCTCCGCGGTTTATCGTCGGCGACGCCGCGGCCTTGCCGCTCACCGATCCTTTTGACGCCCTGATTGCCATGGAAGTGCTGTCGCACGTCGAGGACCGCGGTGCGTTCTTCGGCGAGGCCCGGCGGCTTCTGAAGGGTGGCGGCGGCATCGGCATCGCGGCGTGGCTCAAGGCCGACGACGTGTCGCCAAGCGACGCGGCGCTGATCGACGCCATCGAAGAGGGGATGCTCGTGACGTTGCCGACGCGAAGCGAATACGAGCGCCTCTTGGCGCACACGGGCTTCGAGCTCGTCACCTACCGTGATATCACCGCCGAGGTCGCCAAGACCTGGGACCTGTGCCTGGAGATCGTCGCCAACCCGGCGCTCTGGTCCCTGGTAGTCGCCAAGGGCCGCGACACGCTGGCGTTCGTACAGTCGTTTCGCGCCATGCAGAAAGGCTTCGCCGGCGGCGTCCTGCGCTACGCGGTTCTTACTGGGGAGCGTAACCGGGACCTCTGACGATCCTTCCCGGCATGGCGCCGGTGTGCGTGCCCTCGCGTACTACCACGGTGCCGTTGACGAGCACCCATCGCATGCCGCTGGAGACCTGGTGCGGGCGCTCATATGTGGCGTTGTCGCCGATCGTCGCCGGATTGAAAATCACCACGTCGGCGTAATACCCCTCGCTGAGGAGGCCGCGGTCGCGGATCGACAGCCGCGTGGTCACCGCCGAGCTCATCTTGCGGATCGCTTCTTCGAGCGGCATAACGCGTTCCTCGCGCACGTACTTGCCGAGAATTCGCGGAAACGTGCCGTAGGCACGCGGATGGGTCAGGAACTGCGCGCCCTCGGGGTCGAAACCGCCGGCGTCGGTGCCGAACTTGATCCACGGTTGGGCAAGCTGCAGCGCCACGTTTTCCTCGGTCATCATGAAGTAGATCGTGCCGGAGCCGCCACCCTCGGCGACGATCAGGTCGATGAGCGCGTCGACCCACTCCTTGCCCATGGAGGCGGCGATTTCGGACAGGTACTTGCCGGCGTACTGCTGATTTTGCTCCTCGCGGATGCCGACAATCAACACGCCATCGGGCCCGGTGAGCTGGCACATGTTTTCCCAGGCCGTCTTTTGATTGAGGATCTCCTCACGGATCGTCGAGCGCATCTCGAGGTCCCGGAGGTTTTCCAGCAACTTGCCGTCGGCCGAGGCCCACGGCGGCAGGCAGGCGGTCAGGCCGGTGCCGCCGGCCGTGTACGGATACATGTTGGCGCTCACATCCATGCCCTCGGCGCGCGCCGCTTCGATGCGGGCGATGGCCAGCGGCGCCTTGTACCAGTTGCGGCGCCCGGCGGCCTTGAGGTGATAGATCTCCACCGGCACGCCGCCCTCGCGGCCGATGCGGATGGCCTCGTCGATGGCCTCGAGAAACGTGTCGGCCTCCGACCGCATGTGGGTGATATACACGCCGCCGTACGGGGCCATCGCGGCCCCCATCTCGATGAGCTCGGCGGTGGTCGCGAAGTTGCCCGGCGGGTAGATCAGGGCGCTGGCGATGCCGAAGGCGCCGTCGAGCATAGCGTTGCGCACGATGATGCGCATCTGGTCGAGCTCGGCGTCGTTCGGCGCGCCCTGTGCCTGTCCCTTCACCCAGGTGCGAACACTGGTGGCGCCGAGGAACGAGCCGAAGTTCGGTGAGGTGCCGTGCGCTTGCATGGCCTCGAGCCATTCGTTGAAGGCACGCGGCCCGCGGAAGTCACGACCGGGAGCGTTGGTGGTCCCTTCGCCCATGATCTCGGTGGTGATGCCCTGCGTGATCTTGCTGATCACGCGACCGTCGCCCTCCAGGAAGGCGAAGCGCGAGTGGCTCTGGATGTCGATGAAGCCGGGAGCCACCACCAAACCGGTGGCGTCGATCGTTTCGAGCGCCCCCACGTCGCTGAGCTGCCCGGGCGGCGCGATGCGGGAGATGCGGTCGTCCCGAATGCCGACGTCGCCGTAGAACCAGCCGTTACCGGAGCCGTCGACGATGCGGCCGTTGACGATCAGCAGGTCGAAGGGCGCCGCTTGCTGGGCCGGCGCCGCTACAGCCCCGAGGGCAACAAGAAACATCCCTGCCGCGACCATAACGCGTCGCGTCCGGGACGTTGAACGATGTGTCGCCGCGGGCCTCTGTCGGCGCCTCAACCCGTCTTCTCGGCGACAAAGCTGAAGTCGTAGCCGTCGATCGTCAGCATCGTGACGGCGCCGTCATCATCTTCGATGAAGCCGAAGGTGATGAGGCCGAACTCGAAGCTATCGCCCTCGAAGGTGCTGCCGGTCAGGTGAGCCAGCGTCATCGGCGGCGCATCC